>JACQQR010000274.1 GCA_016206875.1 Candidatus Omnitrophota bacterium | reverse complement strand
TTCTCCGGCCGCGTGAATAATCGCCGTACTCTGCCGTGTCGGAAACGCGGCGGTGCATGCCTTTAATTCCTGAAACGAAAATGGCGTCGGTGATCAATTTGAGCTCATGCAGGCATTCAAAATAAGCAATCTCGGGCTGATAACCCGCTTCCACCAAAGTTTCAAATCCGGCCCGAATCAGTTCGCTTGTGCCGCCGCAAAGCACGGCTTGCTCGCCAAAAAGGTCGGTTTCTGTTTCTTCCTTAAACGTGGTTTCAATCACTCCGGCGCGCGTTCCGCCGATGCCCTTGGCATGAGCCAGCGCCAATTGTTTGGCCTTTCCGGTTGCGTCTTGCGCAATCGCAATCAAGCAAGGCACGCCTTTTCCCTCGACATACTGAGAACGCACCAAAGCACCCGGGCCTTTGGGGGCAACTAAAAATACGTCCACATCTTTTGGCGGCTGAATAAATCCAAAATGAATGTTAAACCCGTGTGAAAAAACAAGCGCTTTGCCGGGTTGTAAATGCGGCTTCACTTCTTTTTCATACACTTCTTGCTGAAGATGATCTTGCGTTAAAATTTGAATCAAATCCCCCTGGGCGGCCGCCTCAGAAGCGCTCACGGGGTGAAATCCGTCCTGCACGGCCTGGTCGAAGGCCTTGCCCGGCTTTCGCTGGCCAATGACAACAGCCACTTCGCTATCGCGCAAGTTAAGCGCCTGGCCGCGGCCTTGAATCCCGTAGCCGATAATTGCGATCGTTTTCCCCTTGAGCACGTTCAAATCCGCGTCTTTATCGTAATAAATTTTTGCCATTGGATTTCCTTTCGATTTTTCTTTTCACTTCTTCTTCCGCTTCGCCGGCCGGGCCGCCCGTTCGCCTTCTTCTGATTTCGCCGCTGTGTGCGCAGGCACTTTATATCCGTCCGATTGTCTACTCATGGCCACGAGCCCGGTGCGCACCACTTCGCGAATCCCGAAAGGCCTCAAGAGCTCCAAAATTGCGTCAATTTTGCTTTCCGTGCCGGTAATTTCAATGATGAGATTCTTTGGATTGACATCCACAATCTTGGCGCGGAATGTGTTCACCACTTGAATCACGTCCGAGCGCACTTTGGCCGGGGCGTTGACTTTCACCAGCACCAACTCGCGGGCAATCATTTCTTCTTTCGTTAAATCGATGATGCGAATCACATCCACCAGGCGGTCGAGCTGCTTCATGATTTGATCCAGGACCCGGTCATCGCCTTTGGCAACGATGGTCATGCGAGAGACGGAAGGATCTTCGGTTTCCCCCACGGTAAGGCTGTCAATGTTAAATCCGCGCGCGGAAAATAATCCGGAAACGTGCGCGAGGACGCCAAAATGATTTTCCACCAACACTGAAATTACGTGACGCATAGAAACTCCTTTTTTGGTCGTGAGTCGTCGGTCGTCGGTCGTGAGAAAACCGTTTTTTACCGACGACTCACGACTGACGACTCACGACTGTATTTACGCCATTCCTTCGATCATTTCTGAATTTGACCGGCCGGCTGGCACCATGGGAAACACATTGTCTTCTTTTTTAACGATAAAATGTGCGAGCACAGGACCTTTATACTCCTGCGCCTTTCGAATCACATCGGCCACTTCATTTTTTTTCGTGGCCCGAAGCCCCAGGGCGCCAAACGATTCCGCCAGCTTCACGTAATCGGGGCCCGGCAAGTAGGAATAGGAATAGCGCTTATCGTAGAAAATTTCCTGCCATTGACGCACCATGCCCAGATAACCGTTATCGAGAATCGCCACCTTAACCGGCAAATTGTGATCCACAGCCGTGGCCAGCTCTTGAAGATTCATTTGAATACTGCCATCGCCGGCAATGCACCACACATCTTCCCCGGGGCGCGCAAAACAAGCGCCGATGGCCGCCGGGAAACCGAAGCCCATGGTGCCCAGCCCGCCGCTGGTGATATTGGTGCGCGGCTCGGTGAAATTCCAAAATTGCGCCGTCCACATTTGATGCTGGCCCACTTCGGTGGTGACCACCGTGCTGCGTCCCGAGTGGCGGCTGATTTCTTCAATAACGTATTGCGACTTAAGCCCTTCATGTTCGCCCTGCGTATATTGAAGCGGATGCTTCACCTTCCACTCGCTGATTTGTTCCAACCAATCGGGAATATTGAGCTTCCTCACTTTTTTAGCCAGCGCTTCAAGAATGGCTTTGGCCTCGCCAATCACGTAACAATCGGCTTTCACGTTCTTTGACACCGAAGAAGGATCCACATCAAAGTGCAGAATTTTCGCCTTGGGCGCAAAATCAGAAACCTTGCCGGTCACCCGGTCATCAAATCGCGCGCCCACGGCAATCAGTAAATCGCAATTCTGCACCGCATGATTGGCGTAATACGTGCCGTGCATGCCCAGCATTTTAAGCGCGAGCGAGTCGTCTTCAGGAAAAGCGCCGAGACCTAAGAGCGTAGTCGTAACCGGAATCCCGGCGCGGCGTGCGAATGCGCTCAGTGCCCGAGCCGCATTGGAGATAATGGCTCCCTGGCCCACGTACAGCACCGGGCGTTTGCTTTTATGAATCATTTCGAGCGCCTGGTCGATATTTTCCGGCGTGCGAATGGTTTTAGGCCTGTAGCCGCGAATCTCTACTTTTTCGGGATAAATAAATTCCGTTTCCGCTTGAGCAATATCAATCGGAAGGTCAATCAGCACCGGTCCGGGCCGTCCCGTGCGGGCAATATAAAAAGCCTCACGCGTAATCCGGGCCAGTTGGGTGACATCTTTCACTAAATAACTGTGCTTGGTAATGGGCCGGGTAATGCCGATCACATCGGCTTCCTGGAAGGCATCATTGCCGATTAAATAGGTTCGCACCTGCCCGGTAATCGCAACCAGAGGCGAGGAATCCATGTAGGCTGTGGCAATGCCTGTCACTAAATTCGTGGCGCCGGGACCTGAAGTGGCCATGCACACACCCGGTTTTCCGGTAACCCGCCCCACTGCGTCGGCCATGTGGGCTGCGCCTTGCTCATGCCGCACCAGCACCAGCTTTAAGTCGGCATCGTAGAGGGCATCGAAAACAGGCAGAATCGCTCCGCCGGGATAGCCAAAAATGGTATCCACGCCCTCGCGCTTCAAACATTCCACTAAAATATTAGCCCCGCGCATTTTCATAACGAATCCCCTTGAAATAAAAAAGGTGACTGCCCCCGCACGGGACTGTCACCTTTTCAGGAACCCGGAATTATAGCATGGCAGAAATTGAAATCAAAAAATTTTATACTGTTATTTTATACTGTTATTGATGTTACGGTAACCGTTCAGAGTGGGTGTCATTCCGGCGAAGGCCGGAATCTTTCCGCCAAAGGCGAATCCGCCTTTGGCGGAAAAACCTCAAAACAAGATGCCAGCCTACGCTGGCATGACACCCACCCTGAATGCTTACATGTTACGCTGCCCTCAACAATTGGATTTGGGCTCTCGTCCGGGCCCGGAAAGTCTCTGTGATGTTGATAGACGCGCCTTCTACCCCCGGAGCAGCCCGCCTGCCCAGGCTGCTGCCTCCTGGAAAGGGCAAGGGCAAAGGATCTGTCGGAAACAATGCGGCAGCCTGACTAAATGGATCATAGGGGCCAAATTTTTCTTGTACCTTTGTTGGTAATTGATCCCAACGAAGAGGCGCTCCGGTAATTTCCTCAGTACTTGACAGAGTAAAGTGATAATAATGAATCTGGGAATCAAATGGATCGCGTCCGGATGCAGTTTTTACAAAAATATCTCCGCCAAACGCGATGAAGTCTTGAATTTGATGATCGTAAACCGCCAAAGTATTCAGTAGAGCCTGCGCCCGCTCTACAGTTAAATTAGACACTCCCATAAACACAACCTGCCAGGTAGTTTCCTGGACACCTGAAATGCCTAAATTGGCTAAAGTATCCCGCTGAGGAGGCGGCACAGCAGGAGGTTGAACCAGTGCAAACGGGTTATACGGTTCTACAGTAGGTGCCGGACTTATGCCGAAGCTGCCCCATGCTTCATATTCTGATTCTTCAGCAGGCTCTGCAGGCGGCTCTAGAAAAGGATCGGAAGGGTCGGTTGGAGGCGCCGGTGCTGATGGAGCACGGCCCATGCCCATTGGATTTCCAAACGGATCAACTGCCGCCGGTACGGCATGAACGGCCGCATCAGGGGCATCCGAAACAAACTCCACTTCCAAAGTACTTTTTCGAGCCAGGTCAAATTCCGGTTCCGCTGAGAGGTCAGGCCCAAATGCTTGTTTCATTGGCGCCGGCAGTTCTCCCCACGAAAGAAAAAACAATCCCGGAGTGATTTTGGAAACCATTTCTTCATGAGTTTTTGGATCGGCATATTTAATGTAAAGAGCGCCGGTTTCGGGCAAACCCGAAAAACCAAGGACATTTCTGAACCATTTTTTTGCTGACAAATTGACAAAACGAATCGCCAAATCTGTTTTACTTCCATACTCCAATATTTTCGCCTTCAAACCCTGAGGCAAAACTTCTTTAAATTCATCGTGACTAAAAGGATCCAAAGGAGTCAATTGCAAATCCTTCGCTTCTTCTTCCGGCGCGGCTTGAATTAAGCGGGTAAAACGGTAATAGTGATAATGAAGTGTTCCTGAATTTACCTGAGTTTTAACATAAATATCCCCGCCAAAGGCCCTAAAGTCCATAACCGGCTCTTCAATTTGATGCGGATATCTGAATATTTGCTCATCTGCTTCCCGCCAAAAAACAACCGCAAAAAGGACACCCCCTTCCCACTCGTCTCCTTTCTTAAGTAAAAATTGTAAACCAGGCCGGGTGTGAGGCGGAATTTCATCGATGCGCCGATTTATCTCATCAAAGGTCATGGGCCTCGTACCGCCCGACTCGCCAAAAAGGCTTTGGGTATCAATTTCTTGGCCGCCCAAACTGGCCGCCCACGAACGGACTGCATGGCTAAGTTTCTTTAATTTTGGAATTCGATATTCTCTTACATATTCCGGATCCTGCGCGGTCAAACTTTCCTGAAGCCTCCGTGCCATCAAAAAACCGGGCGATTTGATGGAAGACTTGCTTCCTCCCATCATAGAATTCAGATAAGAGCTCCGGCCGGCCAGCAGCTCATGGGTGGAACCCGGATTCGGCAGAATGGAAACATAAGAAATTCCAAGCGCCTGAAAGTATTTCGCCAGTCCCTCGGCATGAAAGCCTCCCGTAAATAAAACCGAACGGCTCGCCCCTTTCTCTTTCATGACGCGAAGCATATTCTGCACAAAAAACCGCTCTCTTTTCTTGGCCAATCGGTAAAATGTGACCGCATCGGATTCGATATCGATACTTTCTCTCATTTCCAATCTTTCCAATTCCGGAAATTCCGATCCTGTTACCTCCGCCGAAAGCGCATGAATACGGCTCACGATCTCCCCCAGAGAGCCCGCTCGACTTTTTTTATATTCACTCCAGTCACGAGGCCCGAGTTCCAGAGACATTAATTTTCTGGCCAAATCCACCGAGTGAATCAATAAAATCAACTCCTTTTCCTCGGCCGCTCGGGCCATAACAGAAAATAATTGCTCCATTATCGTATCTATTTCTTGCAATAAGGACTCAAAGCGCAATGCCTTCCTTTCCGCTTCGGCCCGAGTCCAATCCAGTTGCGATTCAAACGTTTTCATTCGAAAAAACCGGAAGAGGGATGGAAAACGGTCCTGAAATTTGGCGGAAGAGGGATGGAAAGAAAGATGCGTACGGGCCAATTTCTGAAGCCGCCAAACCAAAGGCATCATATCCGTGTAACCGGTTTTGTGAAACTTGCGCCACAGGCGAACCAAATCGCGGAGCTTCCTGGAAAAAATTTGCCCGGCTAATGAATCCAGCCTCCTATCCAAAGCATTAAGAAACAGCTCCGAAATTTCTTTTTTAGACATTACGTTTCGAAACAGATGAAAATTTCTTCGGTATAAATTTTTGTTTTCCACGCCGTAAGCAAAAGACCTTGCCTTATGCTGTTCACCGGCGCGCCTTAAAATAAACATTTCCAGGCCGTCGAATTCTCCGTCCCTCATGAGTGTTTCCGCAAGCTTCAAATTCAGCACGGGTTTTTCAAAGAATCGAAAATGCCTTTCATCCAGCCTTCCTTGAGCGGCTTCGGAAAAGAAAAACCGGATGCCGTAACGGTCCGACAAAAATTCCGCGATTTTCCGCACATTGTTCTCGACGCCATAATCACCGTGCACGTCCTGTATATGAAAAATCAGCGGCGCGTCCGTAGAAACTATTTTCGAGTTCCTATCTATCCGGCCTAATTCGGGAGGAATTAAAATGGGGGAAATGGAAGAGACGGAGGAAACGGGTCGAAAATCAGCGACCGTTTCGCTGTGCCCGGCAGGTTGAAATAGAAGAAGTATAGATAGTAGAAACGAATAAACCTTTTTAAAACGGCTGTCCTGATGGAGACATTGCATACATGGAGGGTTCCTTTCTGTACAAAGGAATTTGACCGGTATGATAAGGGTCAGCTCCCCCGGTGGTCAAGAAATAATACAAGGAAGGGTGCAAGAGCATAGCTGCTATGTGTTTTGTTGTCACCCCCGCGAAAGCGGGGGTCCAGTGACTTTGGTTTGGGGTTCATCGGCGCCTACCAACTCCCAATACAAATCGTTCCAATAAGGATTCTCTTTTTGAATCAATTCCAATTTCCACTTACGGTTCCAATGCTTGATTTTCTTTTCGGCTTCAATGGCATCTCTGACATCTTCACCTGATTCAAAATAGACAAGTTTATTAATCTTGTATTTTTGTGTGAAGCCTTTGATCAACCCTTCTTTATGTTCCCTAACGCGCCGCAACAAATTATTAGTAACTCCGGTATAAAGAGTGCCATTTCTTCTGTTGGCCAATATGTAAATGTAATATTCTCTCATAGCAGTTCGCCGACAAAGTCGCTGGACCCCCGCTTTCGCGGGGGTGACAATACACCAGAAAATCCCGCACTTGCGCTCTTGCACCCTACAAGGAAAACTCTGATTAACCTACACGCACTTCCTCAACAATTTTGTCAATATCTGAATCTGTAATCTTATTTTCCTGAGCTCGATCGCGAATTCGAGAAACGGTTTTATCCAATTTTTCAGACCATGTTTCTTGCTCAAGCTCTTTAAGAAGCCTGAGTTTATCCCGGCGAGAAAGCTGTTTAACCAAAATAAAAATTTGTCTGAATTTCAAGTTATTAACTAATTTAACCATCACTCTCTCCTTGTACTGACACGACCCATCACAGGGTGAGCGAAAAACCTGTAGCCCAAATCACTCTTTTATTGGGACGTATTATACATAAAAACTGGAGTTCTGCAGTTGTTTCATTCTCTCTTTCGCATTTGAGAAAAAACTCCCTAAAAGGAAAAAGGGGGGGAATCTTTATGCCGCCTTGGCGATTGCGAGGAATTGGGCCAAGTCTCTGGAAAGTTGTTCGCTGGCCGCCGCAAGCGCATTGGCGTCGTCTACATAAATCCAATGATTGAAGCGCGAACGGGTCCAGCCGGATTTTAACTCTTCTTCGAGCCCGTCAAAGCCGCCAGTTTGAGCCATTCGGGCAGCCATTGTATTTCCTAATTGATTGAATTGGGCCGGATGAATGCCAGCTTCATTCAATTTGCGGGCCAAAACACCTTGGGCATCCCCTGCCACCAGCCGGGAAGCTAAGCCGAAACTTCGCACTTCTTCCAGCACTCCAACCGGCGCAAAAATTGTTGTGTGCCGCTCCAGAAAAGTCCGGGTCATTTCCGGTTTCAACGAGCGGGCCGTATGGATAAGCTCAGCGCCAGCTAAAGCCTTCTCTATCGCTTTTCCGGCGTTCCCACCAACTATAGGCGCCAACAGCACCCGATTCATCTGCCTTCCAAATTTGCGGCGAAGTTGATTTTGAACCTCTTGTAATTTTCGGGAAGGAACGGCAATGATAGTCACTGAGTGCGGATTTGAAATCACGCGCCGCTCCAGCGCCGGCCCTGATACATTCTCCAAAGAAAGAGCGACAACACTGAAACCCGCGCGCACGCCATAAGTGTTCCGGTACAGCCCTGCGCTTAAACCCCGGACATACGCGTCGTGGGCCTTGCGCGTTTCTTCAATGCTCTCAATTTCCTGGGCATAGGCCTCCGTGCCGAGCACAGAACTTACAATTGCCAATCGGAGCGCCCCCAGCTCATTGCCTGCGACTCCGCCGGACAATTGTTTGATTGTGCCCAGAACTGCTTCAAGCCCGCGGCCCTGGCCGCGAAGAAGTTCGCGGGCCCGGCCCAAAGAACTTCCTTCCACCTGCTTGGGTGGTTCGGATGAAATCACTCCCCAACTCATGCCCCCTACCGCATCCACAGTAACTTGCAACACTTCTACCCACCGGAATAATTCGTCGGGTCCTGTTCTTTTGATGCGCACGATAGGAATCTGGTAGGTTGCTTCACGAGTTTTCTCAATACCCGGCGAATCGAAAAACGGGTTTGGGGTAATAGAGATAATGGCGGCTTCATAATTTCCCCGAATATCCTCTAATGTGAAAAGTTTTTGGGGACGTGTTTCACCGCTCTGAGGAATTAAATATTCCCAATCTTCCGGCCTGAGTCTTTTTATTTCGTCTTGCTCTTCAGAACTAAATTTGTATGCATTTTCCGGACGAACATTTTCTGCATTGTACAAACCGGCACGAGACATCAGCCGGAATGTGCCGTAAGACGTTTGTCTTCCGGCCAGGATCATCGGGGTCAGCACTTCCGCCGCCCCCGAAGTGCTGAGGAAAATATGGAGTTTCTCCATGATGCCCGCATCCCCCCAAACCGCTTGTTGGGCATGACGCAATGTGCCGTACGGAATACGGACAATTTCCAATCCTCGTCCTTCCTCAGTCTTGGCAAATGCTTCTAGTTGCGCGATTCTTTCTGCTTCATGCCGTCTTCCTCCTTTGGTATCCAGAATATGCACCACGACATTAGCCATAGAACTTCTTTTGTTGATACCCGCCCATCTTTTGACAAGCTCCACAGATTCCGCATCCGGATCCATAGGGTTTTGCCTGAGCGCTTCACGGGCTGCCATTCTCTCTTCATCATTTAATCCATTGAAACTGCCCAAGAAGGCATTCACATACATGCGCGGGAATTTACCGCCTAAAGCTGCTTCGTGTTCACTGTTGATGGCAACTACGTCGGCGCCCGGTTCATCCTCAAATAGATTGTCCGCGCCTTCTAACGGATTAATCAAAAAGAACGTTTTTCCGGCGCCCTCCGGGCATACGATTTCAGTCCCCGGTTCTAATTGAATGCGCGTCCGTACCGATCCACCCAAACTCGTAAGAATAGAGGTACCCATGAGTTGTCCCAATGCCTCACGAACGCCCTTTCCCGCCAATAAACTCGCTAATTTTCCCAGCGCTTCTCTGTCTGTAACATGACGACCCACACCCCTGAATCCACCCAAAACTAACGGCAGCACAGCGCCAAGAGCTGCGATTCTGGACCGGTTTTCGCCATCCTCGACAGCTTGTGGATCGGGATCCGTAGGCTGGAGCAAATCTCTCCTGAATTTCTTAGTGGATAGAGACTTGGAAGAGGATACGTCCCCAGCATTGAAAGGCGCCTGGATAAAACTGTTGATTTGCAATGCCATAAGAGTGAGATGGTTTTTTAATGCGGCAATTTCTTCATCCGTTCTATTCTGACGCAGCAATTTTTCCAGCACATCTCGGGAAAGCTTGAAATCAATGTGCGATTGCAAAAGGGAGTTTAAATATTTCCTGGCTAACTCATCCCATGCGCTTAAAACCCTTTCCCTCATCTCTGAAAGGAGAAAACAAAATAAATCGGGGAGGATGACTTCCCCTCCGGCCTCTCTCTGCCTTTGCTCTGAATTGTAACTGCCTAAAACAAACAAAGCCTCAACATAAGAAACTCCTACTGCCTCTTGCAAAAACCCCAGTAAAAGCAATTGAAGCGCGGCATTGGGATATTCCCGGTTACTTTCTATTTTTGCCCAAAACTTTTCCGGAATATACACATTCAAAATTTGTGTTTCGGGATCGTATTCGGGAATCAAAAAATAATGATTCCCCTTGTCATCGACAAATGAAGAAGCTTCGCCCGCTACCTGATACATTGCGATTTGTTGAATCACCCGGCCCACGTGATGCAAACTTGTAAAGGGTTTCGCAGTGCCTCCGTTTTCAAATTTCGCTTTTAAAAATTCTTTCCAAAACTCCAAGTTCTTTTTTTCATCTTTCGATAAATAGGCCGGCTCTAAACGATCCAGGGGAGACAAGACCGGCTTGAGATCTTGCGGGCGAATTAAATTTCTTTGCCTGGCTTTAATATTCTCAAGAATCCGCCCGATTTCTTCTGAGCCCGGCAATAAATAGGGCTGCCCAGGAAGTTTTACCGCCGTGAGTCCGGGAACAGGTTTTTCTTTGCCCGCCTCAGGGTCTATGCCTCGCTCCACCATGGCCGCATACTCGTCGACATCCACCACACGATGCGTATATCCCATTTCATTGTCATACCATTGGCCAATCGTAATCGTGGCAATCTCTCCGCCCGGCCCTACTTCCACACGAGTCTGGCTGGGGTCAAAAATCGAAGATTCCGGACGGCCAAGAAGCTGCGAAGTATTGGTGATTACATCGTAGCCAAAAATCCCCGGAAATTTTTGTTCCGCCAATTCCTTGAAGAATGCGTTCACTTCCTCTACGGTGGGCAGTTGGCCATTTTGGTTCAGTTTCAATCGAAATGAAGACCAAACTAACGAGCCATCGGCATTGGCAACACGGCGGGATTCACCCTCCATCTTTCCTTTCAACCGGGGCGCGGCCAAAACAAAGGCCTTATTGGCGCCTGTTTTTTCAGGCGCGGCATAGACATCCGGGCCGCTGGCAGTGCGAAGTTCTTTGCCGGCCTTCGGGGCCCCGAACAAGCTGCCTTGGCTTGGAGTAAATCCATGCTCTGTCACAAAAAATATATCAACTAATGAAAGGCGGTTTTCTTCTACATCGAGTGCAAGATGGATTAAAGATTCATTCACAGCAGGGCCAATGCCGTTGGTTGTACAAGAAGCGGCAGAAATAAACGCTGCGGTATTTCTTCTTCTGGCCTCGTCCAATTCTTTCTTTATTTCCGCTTCATTAATTCCATAAACAACGGTGGTTGTCTGCCACTCTTCTTTTTTCATTTCCTTAGGCAATTTAATAGGGGCTGTTAAAACAACTCTTTTTACTCCCGCTTTCGCAAGAGCATGGTTGAGCGAAGTAGCCCGGTGCATATCTCCACCGGTTGCATTGAACACCACCTCAACATCTAAACGCTGTATTTTGTCCACCAAATCTTCTTCAAATGCTTCTATAGCTTTTTCGTCTTTTCCCTTTTGTCTGACATCGTAAGCAGGAATTTTATAACGAATCTCACCAGTTTCTTTATCCCGCAATAGGAGATATTTGGATGTAATTTTTTCGATTTTTTCCTCTTCTGTTCCAGGCACAGTCTTGCGCACTTCTATTGTCTCTTCGAGTGCTTCCGGAATAAAAGGATAAGGCCCATGCACTTCATCCACTTTTAATTGCTGCACTAAAGTTTTCAAATCAGCCACGCCATTCAAAAAAACTAGTTCATAATTTGGATTATCATACAGAAGCCGAAGCAGGCCTTTGCCAATCCGGCCTCTTCCCCCTTGAATGCCGAATCTCACTTTTTTATTGCCTTCAGTAAAATTCCGGAATCGTTTTTTTCGGGTTTCGGGAATCACATTGGTGTCCGGACGGCCTTGTTCCGGGTTAAAAGATTGATTGAGTCCGGCTAGTTCTGCTTCCGTTGGCTTTTGATCTATGGACGCGGCGCTGGATACAAGCGAAGCCAGATGGGCCCCTTGGCCTAAATCATTGACCCAGAATGTGAGCGAAAGCTGGCCTCCGGAGCTGATATTGGTGCGATCTTCATCGAGTACCACCAAGGCTTCCTCTCCCGCCAAATAAAGAGAATTAAGCTGTTCGCTTTTTGCGCCATAACGAAGAATTCCGGCTAATTTCTCTTTGGCAGCTCCTTCAAAATATCGATTGATTCTTGTGTAAAATTGTTTGATTGCTTCCTTAACTTCATCCTCATCCAGCAGTTCTTTGGCATCCTGCCTGCGTTTTACTTCTTTTAGGTGAAGCTTAAATGCCTTTAAAATAGGCGCGTCTTCATCTAATTCCAGAATCACATCCAATAAAGCCGCGCCCTTGATGGGCGCATCAAAAATATCCGCGGGTCTTTCAACTTCCCGTAATTGTCTTCCTCCATCTGCTGTAGAAACAACAGTGTTGGGAGTGTATTGGGGAAAGAACCCGTAAATAGCCGAACCAATGCCATGGCCTGTCTTGAAATGTAATTCCCGGTCGCCTTGCTCGGTAGGACCCCGCTCCGTCACCTTGGCAATATAGTTAATTTGACTGCCAAGGTCAGAATCGGCCAGCGTTTGAATCACGAGAGCCGCGCCTTGCGTTACAGGCGTCGCCACATATTGGATGACTTGTCCTTCTCGGGCAAGTGCAGCCTTATCGTTTAATCCAGGAACTACAGCAAGAGTGCCTTTTCTTGGATCTTCATTGGGATTCACTACAAAAATTCTTTTTAATGGCCTCGATTGCCACAATCTATTGAGCCTTTGTTGCTGAGTCTCTTGTGTGCCACCCGTGTTTCGCAAATCTGTCATATCCACCAGTGCTTCTATTCCGGTTATCTCCAATAAAGCCGCCGAAACGACTTCCATGTGCAGGCGTATTTCTCTACCGTTAATAAACAATTTGTGCTGGCCGTTTTGTATCACATATTTCACTTCACCCGGAAACTTTCCGTGATGTGTGTTTCCGCGAATGTATTGATAAAGGCGGTTGGGATCGCCTACGCCAAAAATGTCTGTCAATTGAATATTCGGATCGCCCACAAGACTTCGCAGAAACGCGTCTAGAATTCGATTGTGTTCAGTCAGATGAGTCAAATTCCTTTTTGTATCAAAGTTGGAACGTAGCGGCACTCTCTTTTGAATGTCACTACCACTACCATAGGTTGGAGAGCTGGAATCCATATCGTGCAATACTTCATAATCCGGCGCACCCAAGTTGATTGCTAACTTTACCGGCTCTCGAGTCAGCACTTTTTTTGCGCCCAAACTGTTTGCCAGCGCCGGAGAAGGCGCGGAAAGTGAGGTGGGCACATTGGGCTTAGCAGACGTGCGGATCCAAAAAGGCGCTCGAGGCCCTTCTACTTCGAACAGAAACCGGCTGCCTCCGTCCGGAAGCGGGTCCATGGCTTCCAGCTGAATTCCGCCGCGCCCGCCGCGCGCCAGGCGCTCGCGCAAACGCCGGTTGAGCGTCGCAAGCACCGCATCCGGGAGATATCTCTCGCCCCTTTGGCGAAGGAGCCCGGCCGTGCCCTCTGTGGCTAGGCGAAGCATAAACTCGGTGAATTGCGCCGGCGTGGCCAGAGAATCCCCCGTAACAGTTACTTTGGGCAGGTCTACGGTTTCAGCGCTTTGCTCAAGAGTCGAGCCCAGGCGTTCCGGCATCATTAATTCTTTA
>JACQQR010000262.1 GCA_016206875.1 Candidatus Omnitrophota bacterium | reverse complement strand
GGGCGGGGGCTTTCAGCGGAGTTTTGTCGGAAGGTTCTTGCAAAAACATTTTTTCGGCTATGGATAAATAATAAAATACGCTCACTACTGCGGCAAAAATTGCGATCACGGCCAGCCACAAATAGCCCTGCTGGATGGCGGAGATAATTAAAAATAATTTTGCCACGAATCCGCTGGTGGGGGGAATGCCGACCAGGGAAAGAAGCGAGATTAAAAGGCAGGCCGCCAAAAAGGGCGAGCGCTTGCCCAAGCCGCGATAATCAATAATGTTGTCGCTTTCTTGATGCGAGGATTGAAGCGAGATAACGAAGAAAGCGCACAGGTTGGTCACGGCATAGCTCACCAGATAAAAAAGAATGTATGCCACCCCGGATACACTGGGCGCGACCATGCCCATCAAAATATACCCGGCGTGAGAAATGCTGGAATATCCGAACAGGCGCTTGATATTGGTTTGAGGCAGCGCAGAAAGATTCGCATAAATCAGCGAAACAGCAGCCAGTATGCTCAACACTAATGCGCCGTGCGCGTGAATGGGCGCGAATACCTCATAAAAAATCCGCAGAAATAAAATGACACCCGCCGTTTTCGAACCCACCGCCAAAAAAGCGGTCACCGGAGTCGGAGCGCCTTGATACACATCCGGCGCCCAAAGGTGAAACGGCGCCGCCGCAAGCTTAAAGGTAATGCCCAGCGCCAAAAATAGAAAGCCAAACACCAGCCATTTGGCTGCGGCGCCGTGCATTTTCATCAGGGCCGCGACTTGTGCCAAATCAAAAGTCCCCGCGCCGCCGTAGATGAGGGCAATGCCCAGCAAAAGAAAACAAGCGGCTATGGCGCCAAAAATCAGGTACTTAATGCCCGCTTCTATAGAACTGGCTTCATGCTTCAGGTACGCCGTCATGATATAGCTGGAGAAGGTCAGCGCCTCAAGCGCAATAAAAATAAGAATCAAATTCATGCTGGAAGCCAGGATACTCATGCCCAGCGTGGCGGTTACAATCAGCAGATAAAATTCGCCTTGGCCTTTTTCTAATTTTCTGGAATATTCGCGGGTCATCAGCACGACGAAAAAACCAATGCCCAGGAATAGAAATTTCGCAATGACCGAGAAGCTGTCGGAAATATAGGCGCCGTTGAAGGCAGTAACGGATTTGGAGAGAAATAGACCATTCAAAAGAAACGCGGCCACAAATCCCGTGGCAGTCAAATAGCCAAGAAGGTGAATTTTAGCCTTCGGGAAAAACATATCCGCTACGAGCACGAGGCCGATACAGGCAATGAGTGTGAGTTCAACGATCATACAAGGTGGTCATGTTTTGGCTTGCTGAAGTTTTAAAATACGACATCGGTAGATTCGGAAAAAATCCAGAAAAAATCAATGCGCCAATCAGCAACACCAACGGGGCATGCCGCCAGAAATGGCGAACCGGCTCCTCGCCTGTGTGCCGCAATTCTTTTTCCGGGCCGAAGAACAAATTTCGAACGGCCCGCAGCATATAGAGCGCGGTGAGAAGCACACTGACCAAGGCGCCGGCGGCCGCCCAAGGGCCAAAGTGATTGAAGAGGGCGAAGAGCACGGTGAGCTCGCCGGCAAAATTGGCGAAACCCGGAATGCCCAAAGAAGCCAAGGCCGCCAGGCTAAAATAAGTTGCGGTTACGGGCCATGTTGCCGCCAAACCCCCTTGATCCGATACACCGGAACCCAAGCCTTTTTCTTCCATCAGATAAACCAGTAAAAACAAAAGCGCCATCAATAGGCCATGCGCGAATAAAATCAGTAGGGCGCCGGAAATGCCGAGCACATCTGCGCAGGCAATGCCGGCCAGCGCAAATCCCATATGGCTTGCGCTGGCATAACCGATCAACAGGCGCAAATTCTTTTGCGCCAGCGCCACAAATCCCACATAGATTAGGTTCACAAGAGCCAGCGCCAACAGCGCAGGCATCCAGGCCCGCGCCGCTTCAGGAAACAAACCCAGCCCCACGCGGATTAAACCGTATGCGCCCAGGGTTTTGAGAATACCGCTAAAAAGCATGCTCGCCGCGGGCGGGGCTTCGGCGTAACCTATAGGCCCCCAGGCATGAAAAGGCCAAAGCGCCGCCAAAATTCCAAAACCGACAAAAAATAAAGGGAAAATGCGGCGCTGGATTTCAATAGCCAACGGCACGGTCTCGAAGCCTGATAGAAGCTGGGGAATTTGTAAAGACGTGTTTCCCGAGAGAAAGTAAAGCGCCAGAATTCCAATGAGCACAAACGCGCTTCCCAGCACAGAAAAAATGGTGAATTGCATTGCCGCATATTTGCGGTCGCCGCGGCCCCAAATGCTGATAAGCGGATAGGTCACTAAGGCCTCGATTTCGTAGAAGAAGAAAAAGAAAAATAAATCCAGCGACATGAATGTGCCCATGGCGCCGCACACCAAGGTCATGTAGGAAAGGAAAAAGCCTTTCACTTTTTCTTGGATATTTCCCGTCGCAAAAAGCGCCGCCCAGCCGACGATGGCCGTGAGAAGCACCATCCACAAGCTGATGCCGTCTACGCCGAGGAGTAGAGAAATTTTAGGTTTGACGGTCCAGGCCAAATCCGTAACAAATTGAAAGCCCGCCAGCGTGCGGTCAAACGAGAAGATGAGAAATAAAGCCAACACCAGTTCAAGAGCCATGGCCAGATGGGCCATCGCTCGAATGGCCCGGTATGAATGAGATGGCAGCAAGCTGATAAGCAGCGCCGCCAATGCGGGAATGGCTACAAGTAAAAAAGTAATGTCGAGCATAATATTGTTTTTGTCATCCAGTACTGCGTTCGGTAAATTCATGCGTGGTTTGTCACCCCCGCGCAAGCGGGGGTCCAGTGACTTTGCCTTTGGTGCAGTACGAAAGTCGCTGGATTCCCGCTTTTGCGGGAATGACAAAAACGCGCCTTAAACCAGTTGTAAAAATATTGCCGCTACAGCAAGAATAATTAAAATTTGAACCACCACAACCGAAATGTACGTCTGCACATTTCCTGTTAACGATTTTTTCATCAAACTGCCAAGCTGGTACAACCCTCGCCCGGCCAAATGGCCCAGCCCCTTGATCACAAAAAGTTCATTGGCTCTATCACAGAGTTCAGCAAAAGGCTGCTGAATTTTTGCTACATAAAAGTTATAAAGGTCATCGATAAAAAATTTTCGCGCAAACAAGCGGCCCAGCGGGCCGAGCCTCTTTTCAAGGGGCTCGTAAGCGGGTTTTTTTAAGCCGTACAGGAAGAACGATGCGAACAGTCCGACAAGCACAACGGCTGTGGAAATAAAAGCCACGGGACCAAAATGTGCCGTGCGGGTTTCCCCAGACGCCTGACCGAGTAATTCAGGAATTTGGAAATATCCGGCGGCAAGCGAGAAGAAAGAAAGCACCATCACGGGAAGCGTCATTACAAGCGGCGCTTCGTGCGTTTCGCCATGATTTTTTTCGTGGCCCAAGAACACCATCCAAACAAGCTTTCCCATGTAAAAGGCCGTCAAGAATGTAGTCGCTTCTGCGCCCACAAACCAAAAGCGTGATGTCTCAAGAGCCGCTTGTAAAATTTCTTCTTTGCTGAAAAATCCGGAGAAAGGAAACAGCCCGGCCAACGCAAACATCCCCATCAAGAAAGCCATTGAGGTGACCGGCATCCGTTTGAATAATCCGCCCAACTCGAAAATATTTTGCCTGTGCGTGGCATGAATGACACAGCCGGCTCCGAGAAAAAGCAGCGCTTTGAAAAATCCGTGCGTCAATAAGTGATACATACCGGCCACCGGATAAGCCAGCCCCATGGCCATGACCATAAGCCCCAACTGCGACATCGTGGAGTAGGCCAGCACGCGTTTGATATCGGATTCCATAAGGGCCAGACTCGCCCCGAGCAGTGCCGTGAGCAAACCCATTGCGGCCACAACCTGCAGCAATTCGCCCGAGAGAATAAATAAAAAGAAAATCCGCGCCATCAAATAAACGCCGGCGGCCACCATCGTGGCCGCATGAATCAACGCGCTCACCGGCGTGGGGCCTTCCATCGCGTCCGGAAGCCATACATGCAAAGGAAACTGCGCCGATTTTCCGGCGACGCCGCAAAAAATCAGAAGACCCGCAATAAAAAAAACGGAACCGGAAATCGTGCCGCTTGCAAAGCCCTCGGGAAGAATGCGGGCTAACTGCGCGAATTCCACCGTACGGCCTTCTGCGCTTCCCAGCGCTTGGCCGCTTACAAACCAAATGAGAAGAATGCCCAGCATCAATCCGAAGTCGCCCACACGGTTGGTCATGAAGGCTTTTTTAGCGGCGTCGGCGGCTTGATTTTTTTCAAACCAAAATCCAATCAAAAGGTACGAGGCCAATCCCACCAATTCCCAAAATAAAAAGGTTTGAATCAAATTCGTGGAGAAAACAATGCCGAGCATTGCCACGGCAAAAAGCGATAGATAAGCAAAAAAGCGCGAATAGCCGGGGTCATCTTCCATGTAACCTGTTGAGAAAATAAAAATCAGTGTTCCCACCCCCGAGACCAAAAGCCCCATGAGAATGGATAAGCGATCGAACAGAAGGCCGATGCCGAAATGAATGCCGGGAAGGTCCAGCCAGGAGAATTCCACCGGCTCGGGGAGCGCGCCGGTTGTAAGCAAAGACAAAAATAATTTCAAAATCAGCGCAAAAGAAATTCCGAGCCCGCCAATAGCCATGAGCGCAGAAAGCGAGCGAAAGCGCCGGGTGAAGAGCGCGATGGTTACAAAGGCCAGAAAAGGCGCGAGCAAGATGAAGTAGTAATTCATAATAACTAGGAGGGAGGAGATAGGAGGGAGGAGATAGGAAAGACAAAAAGCTTTTACCTAACTCCTCACTCCTATCTCCTAACGCCTATCTCCTATCCCCTAATCTTTCAAGCTGTTAAATTGCGACGCATCGATAGTCTTTCGCGATCGAAACAGCAAGATGGCGATGGCCAGTCCTACGGCCACTTCAGCGGCTGCAACAGCCATAGAGAAAAGAGCGGCCACTTGTCCGTCCAGATTGTTCCAGGTGCGCGAGAAAGTCACAAAAATTAGGTGAATCGCATTAAACATAATTTCAATGGAAAGCAAAATCAGAATGAGATTCCGCCGTGTGAGCGCTCCGAAAAGCCCGATGGCAAACAGAAGAAAAGCCAGAACGAGATAATGTGATTCAGAAATCATCAGAGTTCTTTCTTGGCCAGCACCACAGAACCGATAATGGCCACAAGCAGCACGAACGACAATAGTTCAAAGGGGAGTATATATTGCCGGAAAAGCAGCCGGCCCAGCGCTTCAACATTTCCCACGCCGGCTTGCACAGTTTGCGGCTGGAGCGCCGCAGGAGTTAAGGGGCCCGCCGTTTGCGCCATCCACAATAGTCCGGCCAAGGAAAGCGCGGCGATGGCAATGGAAAAACCCAAACGCACGGGGTGGCGACGTACGGTGCGCGGTTCTTTGTCATAACCAATGAGCATTAAGACGAAGAGAAACAGCACCAAAATGGCGCCGGCATACACTGTAATTTGAACGATGGCAATGAAATAGGCTTGCTGAATAAAAAATAAAACAGCCAGCGAACACATGCTGGCCAAAAAGGAAAGCACGCTGTACACGGGATGCCGTAACGTGACAGAGGCCAGGGCGGACACAAGAAGAACGGAAGCAAAGAGATAAAAAATAATCAAGCTGAACATAGGCCCTAAGGAATAGGTGTAGGTGACCAAAATAGAAGCGATAAAGCCCAAGATTGTACTCGAAACACCCAGGGGAGTAAAGGGTAGGAAGGGAGAGGGGCAGCGGTCGCAGCTACGGTCATGCACCCGAGAACCTATTTGCTTTTGACTTTTGGAGAGTTCGGAGATACTCTTTGTTCCATTAGCGCTTCCTAAAGTGCTAAAAATCCCATCCCGTTAGGAGAACGATTCATTGCAAGGTACCCGCACGTTCGCGAAAGTTCTCAAAATTACTGCTTGGCTCACCGTCTTTGTCTTCACTCTCGAATCCGTGTTTGGGGGACAAATTCCGTCTGTAAGTCCTGTTAGATTACCTGTGGTGCCTGCGACTCTTCCGCAAGGCATAGGGGAAATTACAGAACGCTATTTCCCGCCGGCCGCCGGCCAATCGGACATACCCCATTTGATTCATATTCGAGAAGCCCATGCCAATCCGTTAGCCCAGAAGAATGTTGCCCGTCTCCTGGCCTATTTATCCAAAGAATATGGGATTCAAAAAGCTTTTGTGGAAGCGGCCGGAGGCAAACTGGATGCGCGTTATTTGCAATTTTCGCCGAATGTTGAAGTCAATCAGCAAATCGCCCGGCGCTTAATTGAAATGGGCGAATGGACAGGGCCGGATATTTATCTATATGAAAACAAGAATGCATCCATTGAATTTCAGGGCGTAGAGCACCCGGATTTCTATAAAGAATCGCTGGGAATTATGCGCAAATTATTCCGCCGGCGCCCGGAAATCGAAAAACAATTGGAGGTAGATCGCCGAAGAATTATTTCTAAAATGTCACACGTTAGATCAAAAGATTTGAGGTCATTGCTTCGCATGCAATTGCAAAAGGGGACTATCCCTTTTCAATTTTTCGATGCGCGTACACGCAAAGAGTTTCCAAATCTCACTCGTTTGGCCCGGCTCAACCAGGAAGCGTCTCAAGTGGATGGAGTAAAAGCAAAAAAAGAATGGCTGAAAATTACGCGGAAATTTTCCATTCAAGAATCGTTTGAAACACTTTGTGCTTCGCCCCATTTACGAACTCAGATGGAACGCCTGGCCTCGCGCGCTCTTAACAAAGGCTTTCATTTCAAAGATTATCCGGAATTTTCTCGTTGGGCTCGCCACCAAATTTATAAGCAGGAACTTGTTCCCGAAGAAGTCACACACGAAATTTCGCGCCTGATAGAAACAACAAGCTTATGTCTTGCCCGAAATGATAAAGAGCGCGAGATCATCCAGGAAGTGCGCGAATTTGTGCGAATGTCAAAACTGCTACGGTTGGAACTAACGAGGGAAGAGTGGAATAGTTTGTCACTCCGCGCCCGCCGAGGCGGGCGCGAAGTGACAGAGAAGGCATTGCGTTTTTACGAATTGGCCCGCTTTCGTGAAGAGTTCTTTTTCAAATCGATCCGATGTCAAATGGAAAAGAAAAACACCGGCCCCATAATTTTTATTTCCGGCGGTTTTCACACACAAGGCGTCACGGAATTTGCGCGCCGTCAAGGCTGGGCCTACACCGTGATGACTCCGCGGGTGGACACGCAGGCCTCGCCAACGCTCTACACCAACGCCATTTTGGGCAAATATCCGGCGGTTTCAACTCTAAGCCAACTGCGCTGGGCTTCGGCGCTGAATCAGGTGAAGCGTTTTGGCGTACATGCCCGCGCGCGCCTGCAGTTTGCGCAAAGTTTGGGCGGTTCTTCTTCCTTCCTGCCTGTGGATCATTTTCACGAAATTCTTTGGAATCAGAATATCCGGCGCTTTGAGCCGGCGCCCGTGCCGTCTTTTTGGCCTCGCCTGAGAAACACCTTTTGGACACTGCTTCATTCAGTGGTTTTTTATTTTTTTATTTTCAGTTATTTGTTCGGTTTTATAGTCAATTTTTATTTTTTGGGTTTTTTGATGGCCGGTTTTATCGTTGCGGTTTTTTGCGCGGCCGCCTCCACACTCATACTCTTTATGCAAATCTGGCGCTCGCCGCTTTTAGCGCAAACAATTTATCTTCAAATAAAAGGGTTGGCAGAGCAAGCGGATGAATCCTTTAGGATGTTGCTGGAGCAGGGAGAGGAATTGGGAGTGCGCAATGGTTTTTTTGGAAGCAACTTGCAATCTTATTTATCTTCTATGCGGGATGCGCAGAGGCGAGAAAAAACCATCCTTTATCTAATCCATTTGTATCCCTTCCTATCACTTACGCAGCGCTACTTTGGTAACCAAGGCTTGCGTTGGCTGGTGGAAAATTTTGAATCCCGGGAAGCTTACGCGGGCTTCTCTAGCGAAGAAATGGTTCGCTTTAGCGCGCAATTTCAGTGGGCAACCATCAAGCAAAACAGAAAAGAGAGCAAACTTTACAAACTATCGCAATTACGGGATGAGTTCAAACAATTACCGAAAGGAGATTGGCAAAAGAAAACCGATTTTCATCTGAAATTAACGCGGTTCTTAGATTCAGGCCTAACCCCCTGGATTGGAGATGCGGCCCGTGCCCTTGAGGTCTGTTTATTGAGTGCTCTAGACGAATGGGCTTATTTAGAACGAATCATTTTGACATATGAAAACTGGCAAGATGCCGTTGGGAAGTATGAATTTGAGTTCTTGCTTTGGAACTATATTCAACTTTGCAGAAATATATCCCGGGCAAACTCTAATTTTGTCCGTGCGAAAGTAGCTCTGAAAAATTCGCGCGCCCGTTCTCCGCTTCGCCGTATCACACTTCCCTCGCCGGAAGTTGCGCACACTCTGTCGCCCGTGCCTGTTTTCCAGGCGCAAAGTTTGGGAAGGACGCTTTCGGATCAACGTAGAACATTGATTGATCAGCTCGAGCCCCTAGATCAACAGCTTCGGCTCGTTGCGGCTTTGGCGCAAAATGTGTTGCCCATGTTGCACGCAGATTTTTGGCGGGCATACCAAATAGCCGCTGATGCCCTTGCTTGTTTAGTCCGTATTGTCGCAGGAAGCCGTCCGTGGACAGCCAGGGATCAGTACGACTTCGATCATTATTTCGGCCAGCTGAACGCGTCATTGGCTTTTTTGTCTAAATTGACAGCGCCGCGTAAAACACCGAAACCTGTTTTGCAGCCGGCTGCAACACGTGAAACGATTTGGCCCAAAACGGCTAAAAATGAAGGGATCATCACAAGAGACGATCTGACGCTTTGGGTGGAAACGCTTCCCAGGCAATTCCCGCTACAAGTTGAAATACGCGAAGGCGTTCTTTATTTGGAGTGGAAGCAAAGCGGAAGAAGACAGAATGTGTCTATCGATGATTTGGATTTTCTCCTCATCAGCGAGAACGTGAATTATCTAGTTTTCGTAACAGGGCCCAATCTATCCCAGGGTGCGTATTTGTATTGGTTCAGCCAGGCCACGGAGCTGGATATTCAAGCGACAAGAGACCAAAGGTGTCAACTGGGCGATTTTCACATTCGGGTTTCTTACGATCCCGAGGATCCGGGCCATTGCAGCATCGCAGTTAAAGGCCGGAATATTTATTCGGAAAGATACGTGCCTCATTGGAACCGCTTTGAGCTGCTTCCCACAAATCATCCGAGTCCGGGAATCCTGCGATGGAGTAATACAACAAACACATGTGTGATGATTTCAGGAGATTTACCCATCAATACTTTGTTCGCATTGCATGAGAGAGGAGATGGTTTTTGGGTGCGCTTGGGTGATTTTGTATTGTCCGCCAGAGGCTATATTCATGGCCAGCATCATCCGTTCCAGTTGACCCTTTGGCCTATACAGCAGCCTTCCCAGAAAGTGTGTTTAGATTTTCTCCAAACCAATTCATTCGAACGCTTTTTTCTGGATGCCTCCGGAACGCAGTTAATGGCACAATTAAAACGATCCCCGTCAAACAATAAAAATTTATACTTGCTTTCCGCCGCCAGTTTGGGTGAAAAAAGTGAGAAGTCACAACATTTTCCGGCGCACGGCGCCCCGGTTTCTTTTGCCGCAAGCCTTGGAAAGGGAAGACGGGTGGAACCCACACAAGTGGATTTTGATAATCTAAGGCTTAAACATGCTGCAAGTTCCGGGCGTCCCGCCCGCGTGAGCTCTCAAGCTGTGCCGGCCGCCTCCGGCCAGGATTTGGTATTTACCGGTGCCAGCGCGTTCCTGGTTGTTGTACAACACTTGGCCGTGAGCGACATCCCGGAAAATCCGGCAGTGCGAGCGCAATACATAAAACCCGTGCGCGATTTTCTTTCCGCCGTCCTGCCTCTTTTAGCCCAGGCCGGCGCAAATTTGGAGCAATCGCACGCAGGCGGACACGCCCCAGCGGAAATTCGCTCGCGTATCTGGAATGGCATGGATATTTTTAAATATCTTGTGCAAATTCACGATCTGGGGAGGCGTTACCCTTGGCTGGCCGCGCTTCTAGAAAAGGAATTCTATGCCCAGGCTAAAAAAAACGGATTTGGAAATTTTAGTTTTGCCCAATTTGTGATTGAGGCCGTGCGTATTCAGCTTGATATGGATACGCTTCCGGCAGAAATGGAGGAGTTTTGTTCTCATTTCTGGGCGAATCCTGCGGTGGGCTGCCGGGCTTGGGAAGATTATCTGGCGCGCAAAACCGAGAAAATCAAAGGAGAAATCGCGCTGCTCAGCCAGGAAGCGCCTATGCACCGTGAATCCGGCATCATGAAACAAATTTCCAGGCAGCTCATGGCCGGTTTGGGAGACATATCAAGCAAGCTTTATCAAACATGGAGAAGGAGGCCGGCACTAAAACGCTCATTGGCGGAGGCCAAAGCCGAATTTGCCGGGGGAAATCCCGGGCGCTCGGGGCGTTTGGAACAATATTTCGAATTTTGGCGCCGCTTTTCCAGCTCCGGCGAACGCCGGCAAGGCCAGGACGGATTTTTGTCCCAACACGCCGGGCTTTCGCGGATGATTCCCAAGATAGAAAAAATCAGCCGAAAAATTCAGGCCGCCGCGCCGAAAAAGACCGAATTTTCCGTGTTGAGTGTTTCTATAGATGAGGCATTGGGCTTGGCCGTTTTGGCGCCGGTACGCCGGCTATTTATTCTACATCCTGTAGAAAACACCACCCAAATTTTATTGCCGCTTCTCGGTGTGTTATGGGAAACCTGCGACACACGCGCCGAATTTTTAGCGGTCCTGCTCGGCAAGCGGTTACAACCCGCTGGTGCAAGCGATTTGCGGGAGGCCGGTTTTGGCGAGATTGTTAATGCAGTTGCCGCCGCGCCGCCGGCAGGGCTGAAAGAAAGAGTGTTATTGGAATATGCACTCACAGATATTCTTTCTTTATTTATTCCCGAGTGCACCCAGGAACAGATTCTTCAAAAAATCCGGGCAATTTTTGATTCTTGCATTCACGCGGCACCGGCGAGTGCCGGCGATTGGGATTACTTTGCCAAACACACTTGGCTTGAATCGCATAAAAATTATGAGCGTATTCGCCAGTTATGGCTGGAGGGGAGAATTTTCGGCGCGGCAGGATCCGTGTGGGGGAAAGCCATGCAAGCGGTTCTTCCTGCGCTGCGTGAAACATTGCTTTTATGGATTTCAATTTCAAATGATTTTGAAAATACGCCCCGGAAAAAAACACCCTGGGCCTTTTGGGTGGCTCATTGTCATTACCAGGCGGCGGCTCACGTACTGGTTTCCTTCGGGAAGAAACAGGCTATCCCGCAGGCGTTGTCTTTACTGGCGTTTGCGCGCACTTCCGATTATTTGGGTGTATTCCGCGGCCTGGCCATGTTCATGGGGGTGGGTTTATGGGCTGCGTTAGGCATTGCAGGTGTTTTGAATATCTGGACGGCCTCGGTTCTTGGAGCTGCTTGGACAGTTGTTTTCGTCTGCTGTAATGCATCAAGAATGGCACAATGTGTTGCGCCTTTTCTCGAATTGTTATCGCCTCATCCGCCCGGATATTCAAAAAATGTATCCGCCGCTTATTCCAAGCCGAAAGATACTCATGCCGCAAGCCTCGGCGTTTCGATAGGCACTGTCTTGGGCGCGCTCAGGGCAGGTCGTTTGGATTTGTGGGATCAATATGTTGAGGAGCAGATTCGCTCCTCTATGGCGGCCGGGACAGGCTCTTCGTTGACCACGGATATGTTAATGAGTCTGGCGGTGCGTATTGCGGTGAAAGCATCAGGAAAGAAGGCGGCGGATATGCGCGAAGATGAGTTTTTCAAATCCCGCCCTGAACTAGGAGGCCGCTCTGTGGTTGAGCTGTGGTGCAAACTGCTGACCAGAGCCCGTTCGATAGAAAACGACGAGCCCGAAGAGGAATATACAACGGTGGATATTCAAGTGAATGACTTTCTTTTGCCCTATGCTTTTTTATTTGCAGACATCCGTTTATTGGATCGTTTGCTAATGAGACAAAAGGGAGCGCCCCAACCGGCTTCTTTGCTGGAAAATCTGATGTCCGGGGAGAACAGTTTTTTAAATTTAGTCGCCTACTTATTACGGGATATTCCTCAGGATATGGCCCGCGAGCTGGAAAAATGTTTTTCCGCCAATGGAAATCCGGATGCTCGTTATTTTCGCGCGGCGTTTCAAGGTTATTTGGTCTCGGTCAGACACTTGGCTTCTCTTTCATTACAGTATCCGTGGTTGGAAGAACATTTCGAGCCCAAGTCTTTCAGAGGCAAATCCGGAGAGGAGTTAGTCGGAGAATATCTGCAATCATCAAGCGAGGACAGGCTTGATTTTACAATGAGCGGAATGAGATTATTTTTGTTCCTTTTCTATAAAGCGCATAGCCGCATGGCTTATGCTGAGGCCGGATTGCGGCGGTTAACTCAAATAACTCTTAGTTTTAGTGAAGACCTGGATTCAGTGGAATCCGAAATGGGCCATGCGGCGCTGTTGTCGAATGCGATTCGACATTTGATACAACGAGGAAATTTTGGCCCTCATGAAAAAGCATTTCTTCTCCGGCATATCGCGCAACTCGGATTTCGCTTATCCTCAAGCACGAGCCTAGTGGGTGAGATAAGGAATTTATCGAATAGCGCTTCTATAGACGAGATGCGCGCGTTGCTTCCCGCGCTTCTTTTGCGCGATTTTCCGGGGGCTCCGGGCTCGGACGAAGGGACGGGCGCAAGTAGTTTGGGAACAGGCATCACTCAAGAGGGGATTCGAGAGGTGGTGCACTTGACGCAAGGTATGGTTAGGCCCGGCGCTCACGTGGACGAGGGATTATTGAGCGAAGCGGCCGGATTTTCTTCTGAGGCTGCGGTCGCGTCTTCCGGTCTCCCTCGCCTCCATGCAATCTGCCGCCTTTGGCAGGTGTCCGCGCAGCAGCGCATTGCTGCGTAAAAAGGTAAAAAAGGCAAAAGGGACGGTTCCCCGAAGGAGAACCGTCCCTTTTACTTTTCTAATTTCTACTTTTTTGCTTTGAAGGAATCGCGAATGGAATCCCAAAATGATTTTTTCTTTTCCTGCTGCTGGGCGATGAAGGCTTTTTTCTCCGCCTGTTGGGATTTTACTTGTTCTTGAATGGCGGTCTTGGCGTCTTTTGGCGTCAGTTCCGGTTTGGAAACCAATTCATCCAGCTTGACTTGATTTTTTTGGAATTGCTCTTGGCGTTTGGTTTTAAAACTTTGGTACTGCTCTTCTCTAAATTTTTTGATTTCGGCTTTCTGCGCATCCGTTAAATTGGAATTGGCGGCGAGCCGTTCCTCCAAGCGGGCCATCCGTTCACGGTGGCGCTCGTCGGCGCGCGTTGAAAGTTCTCCGTAACGCTGTGTGCGGCGCTGCGTAATGGCGGTGATGCGCTCTTGAGGCGTTTTATTTTTGAGTGATTCACGGAAGGTTTGGCGCTCCTGGCGGCGCTCCTCCAGCATGGCTTTGCGCTTTTGTTTGAATTGTTCCAAAGAAGGGCGTCCGGAGGCGGCCACAGGATTGCTGTCTTCAGCGAAAACGAAGCAGGGGGAAAAACTAAACGCGGCCACTATACAAACCATCAATAATTTATTCATGAAATTCTCCTATTTTTTTATCCAAGTTCCAGACTCAGTTTGAATCATTTGGCCGGCTTTGGCTTTGGATCGTTGGGTTTCGGCAAACACGCGGCGTATGGTATGAATTTCGGTTTCAGGCAGATGATTTTGAGTGAGAACGGCTTGATAAATCAAATTGCGATCTTTGTTCTCGGCGCGCACCGCGGCCTCCGCTTCCGGCGCCCCGGCGAAATTTACGGCTAAACCATCGCGCCCTTCACCGATTTTGCCTTCATCCTTTAACTGTTCAAGCACGGAAAACCGTTCGCGCCGGCCGTCCAGGGCCTGCTGGATTTCGGGCGTCACTGTTTGCAAATCGTACTGGCCGGCAAATAAGGGCTGTGCGACGAACAAAAGCAGCACGAGCAAGAGTAGAATTTGTTTCATAAGGCTCTCCTAAAAAATGAAGGATTAAAAATTCAATGCGTTGAATTGTTCATTCTTCATTCTTAATTCTTAGTTCCTCTTTTTCTCCGCTCACATAATCTTCAATGTTGGATGCGGTTTCCTTCATCCCGCGAATGTCCACAATCACGTGGGCCTTGATGGTAATGGGGCGCGCCGGGTCGCCGACGGTTTTCACCGTACAGCCCGGAGCAACCAGGCATAGGAACAGCAATAAAAGAGATGGATGTAAGAAGCTCATGCGTTTTAGACCTGGTTCATTCATTTTGACCCTGCAGACAACGCCCTCAAAAAATCCGGGTCTTCAAAATTGATTTCTAATTCTAAATCGAGCCTAAGACTCATGGCCTTGCTCTCAAATATAAACCTTCCGCCGAAAGAAGTCTCGGAAATTTTTTTTATTTGTAAACGGGCCTCATCATAGGGCACGGCATTTTTGAGGCGGATTAGATCGAGAATGCGTTTTCTATCGGCCTCTCCGGGAATCGAACGAATCAGTATCTGGAATAATTCGGCATTCATCTCGCCGCCCGGAGAAGGGGAGGAGAGATTGGCTTCAAGCACGAGGAGTCTCGAGCCTTTGGTTATGATTAGAACATCACTTTGAAAACGCCCCCGTGTGTTTTGAAAAGCGATATGCAGCATTTCGGCCAAACGGGCCATGCTGGCGTTTTCCAGACGTCCCCGAACGCGCAGGCGCCCGCCGGGCAAATCATATTCAATTTCTCCGCGCAACGTCCCGTCAAGGAGCATGCCCGCCACAGGTTTTAGTTGAAGCGGGGAAAGCGAATGAATCACGGCCGCAATTTCTTCGGCGAAATACTTTTTCTGCACGGTGATTTTTTCAATCAGCAAGCCGCCAAATCCCGTAGGCGTGGCTTGATGAGGGCGCAAACCCAATTTCAAGTTTACATTCAGGAAGGAAACCTGCGGGCATCGGATTGCGGCTTCTTTCATCCAAAAAATGGGCGGCTCACTCCATCCCCGGGGAGAAAATTCCAGCCCCATTTGTTTGGCGGAAAAATGGAAAGGCTGTTTTTGAGCCAGCAAAGTCATTTGAACATTGGAAATTTCTATTTCTTTCCAGGGGAGGGTGCGTACTTTTTCCACGGAAAGGCGCGTAAGCGCAACGGGGCTTCGTGAAGCTTTCCACGAGGTTTTCGCCAGGGCTTCAAAGCCGATGGCTGTATTGAAAAAAAAGTAGAAAGCGCCCAAGAAAATCGCAATGACACCCAAAATGAAGCATAGAATAGCCAGAAGGAATTTTTTCATGCGGCGTATCTGGGAGAAAGGTGACTGTCACTTTAGTGACTGTCACCGTTTGTTAGAGAAAGGTGACAGTCACCAGAGGTGACAGTCACCTTTCTCTTCTCGGTCTGTACGTTAATGTATTGAAAGGCCCTTCCCAAAGCGTTACTTCCACGAGGTGCGCGCCGCCTAAAAGCTCCGGATGGTTCAAGCCTTCGTAAAACCACTTCGCAATATTTTCCGAAGTCGGATTGAGTGTGTCGAACGGAGGAATATTGTTGATGTAATTATGGTCAAATTTGGCTGCAAGCGCGTGAAGCGCTTTTTCCACTTTCACAAAATCCACGCTGATGTCTTCAGCGTCTAATCGGGAGGATTCCATCCGCGCCTCCACGCGCCAGCTATGCCCATGTACGGGTTCCGGTGCGCCATAATACTGGCGCAGATTATGCGCGGCTTCGAAGCGGGATTCTACTTTAATGGTGTAGGTAGCCTGAGTTTCCATAATGATATATATTATTCTACGAGAGAAGAAAATACCAGGAGAGAGGAAATAGTGACAGTCACTATACTACTATACTAATTATGACCAAACCTACAATCACGGTGACAGCAGCGCTTATTTTTCGCGGGGAAAACCATTCTCGTTCTATT
>JACQQR010000261.1 GCA_016206875.1 Candidatus Omnitrophota bacterium | reverse complement strand
AAGTAGGATTAAAATTCAGCGTGCCGTCGCCATTGACATTGATTCCAAATCCAAGGCTCTCGGGTACCGTTGCGGCAACCGGAACAGCGCCACTCTCACGGACAGTGAAAGCGGCATAACCTAATCCCGGAACCGAAAACACAAGCCCTAGAGCTACTACTGCTGCAATCATTCGTTTAAACATCTTAATTACCTCCCTCATTTGTATTTGAAGTTTTTTCAACTTCATTTTTTTCGGGTTCAAGAACTTAATGTCACCCCCGCGGAAGCGGGGGTCCAGCGACTTTTCCACTTGACTCAACTTTTCATAGTGGAATGACAAGTGCTCGTAGTATAAGCCATTAGGTCATTTTGCAAAGATTCAGTTATTTACTTATGCTGCAAAAGCAATCGGTTGGCGCTGAATGGCTTGGCCTTGAAACCGGATGATCATTGCTTCTGCTCCGCGCGAGACCACCCTTTGCGGTTCGGAGTTTATCGGCGGCAAATGGCGGTTGTCTTTTTCAGCCGGAAGTCCGCGGGCTACATCGATGATGACCGGCAGCATCCCTCGAATATCTCCCCGCCCTGCGCGCTCGCGGCCAGTCAAAAATCGGCGGAAAGCTTCCGGGTCATCTAATGCAACACCTCTTTGACGCAGTTGATGCAAAACTGCGTTAACCATTTGGCCCAAACTAGCTCCTGTTGTAGGACCATCGCCATCTATCAGTTCCTCAACCACCTGCGAACGCTCGGCTTCGCCTAAACTGTGCGCATCGGCTGTACTGTGATTATTTTCAATGGTGATTTCTTTTAGTTCATCCAGGTTTACTGTGTCGATGGCTGCTGGCTGCACCAATCGATTACCGTGTGAGGCCCCTTTTATGGACGAAAGAGCAATGCCCTTTAAAGGCTCTTTTATGTCGAAGATTGTTTTATAAATTAGGGGGAGCAGAATGTGGGTAAATAACCATGGAATCATAATGTTATATTGATCATCCTCATATGGCAGTAATGGGATGGTTAAAAGAGACAGGGCGCCAGATATTTGATAGACGATGGTCAACGCGACAAAACTCAAGGTCCCAGAACCTAGTGCGACCTTCAATGAATCTGCGTCGGGTGCGGCCATGCTGACAGAGCCGGCATTGCATCCAACGACCACAAACGAACATCGAATAATATTGTCGGTAGACAGGCCGATATTGCGCAAAAAATGATACATTGCCTCTTGCGAGTTCCCTGCTGCGACATCAAAAACAATTCCTGTTCCATAATCTAAATCAAAACCATGCTTTTGCCCCAGCTTGATTTTCACCGGCCCACTGCCCAAACTTGCGGCTATGGCGACTTGGGACACCTTGCGTCCTAAACTAGAACCCTTAGCAGACGTGGTGGACATTCTATGGGGCGGGAGAGTAAACACTTCCGTGAGCGCGGCTTGAATCTGCGGCGCATCCGTCACTCCAAGATGTTCGGACAAAAACTGATGCGCGCGGCGTATCGTTTCTGAATCATGCGGAGCAATGTTTTTTCGGAGTCTTCGCAAAGCTGCGCGGACGCTTTGAGATACTGCATCTCGACGCCTCCCCGACTGTTGCGAAATCTCTACGGGTGTTTGATTCTGCATGCTTGTTACCAACAAATTCCGTTGCGCCCGAGTAAGAGTTCCCCATTGTTTTGTCTCTACCGCATATTGGATTAACAACTGATCTTTCAGACGGAGTGTGTGCCTGACAAAACGCGCCTGTCCTGTGCGGATATTTTTTATCTGCGTAATTAATGAACAACCGTCCGGAAGAAACATGGGCGCCCTCAAATAGCCCATCAAAGTTTCAGTGGTAATGGGCTGTGTAAGACGTTGCGCCAACAGCTCCAATAATCGCCCGCGACGGGCCCGGTCTACTCCGAGAGAAGCGGCGGTGACGGGCGAGACGGCCTGGGGCACGGAGGCGAGCTCGGAAGTAGCGGGAGCTTTTGCGCTGCGGCCCATCAACGTGCGCACATACAGAGTTTGACTGGCACTGCCGACGCGGGGCGTGATGAGGCGGAACGGGTAATGGCGCTTGCGATACTGCTTGGCCATGGCCTGAGCGTGGAAGCCGCCGGTGATGACGACAACTTTTTGGGCGCGGTGTTGGCGGATCAGAGTTTCAATATTTTGGACGAAGGCTTCTTCGCGTAGAACGGCGAGATGATAGAAGTTAATGGCGGCATCAAAAAAATACTTTCTGTCATTCTGAGTCCGCCGCAAGGCGGGCGAAGAATCTAGGTGACGCAACCCAGATTCTTCGCTTCGCTCAGAATGACAGAAGGAGTCCCACTCCTCCCGCGTCATCTCGAGCCGAAGCAGTTTGCGCAGCTGCCGGAAACCGCTGATTCGGCTAACCAACTCTTTTTCTTGTTCCGTATGGGCGGCCTCGCGAAATAACTCTTCCATCCACTGATTGAGTTCCCGGTTCAGATTGGCCGGGACAATTTCATATTGATAGATACGCGAGCGCAGATACTTCACAAGCTGGGGATACTGTTTGAACTGGAAACCTTTCGGGGCAATAAGGGCATACAACTTTTCGAGGGCGTAGCGGGGGTTTTCCGCGAGCTGGTCGGCGAAAAACTTCTTTTGCCAGTTGGAATCCAGACTGTATTTCTGCTGGAGAATTGCCCACTCGCCCCAGGCGCGCTCGCTGCGGATGCCCGACGCTTCTTCGTGAAGCCGCAAATATCGTATTAAGCTGGGGTAATCGGGTTGAGAGTTTTCACCTAATACACCCTCACCCTTAATCCCTCTCCCTCTGCTCTGCGAGGGAGAAGGGCATAGTACCCGGAAGACAGCGGCGACATCCGGCTCGGATTCCTTCCAGCCCAAATAAACTTTGAGCAGACTCCGTAACGTCGCATTCCCCAGCCGCCCGATTTCAAGATGGAGGCGCTGCCCGCTTCCCGCCAGCCAGTCAGTCGTTTGCTTTTCCTGCGCCCACACATTTTTGAATGCCTCTAAATTGCTGCGATACAGCGCCGGGGTTTCGATACCTACAATGGGTACTGAATTTCCGTGCCGGGCTAAATAAATATCGGCGCCGCTCATCTCGCCCATTTCAGTCAGGCGCTCGGCCATGCTGCGGTTAAGCTCCGGGCTTTGCGTCCATTGTAAATATTGGGCATCGAGTGCGCCCGAAGCCGCCTCAACGAGAACCAGATCAACATTTTCACGCTCTTGAAGGTCTTGAAGAATGCGGGCAATATCCCGCTGCGCCGTAGGATCCGAGTGAGCATCCTGGATGTGAATGATGAAAGGAGTCGCTGGGTGGGAGGCAACAGAAGCTACGGAGGGTAGTGCCGGGGCACTGTACAGTACGGAATTACAGGTAAAACAAATCAGAGTGAGAAAAGCGCAGGCGCGAAGATAAAATTTCAGCACGGCATAATTCATGAAAAACGGGAAACCTCCTCGGGTTAAAACTTGCGGCAAAGCTACCAAAGATTTATACGATTGTCAAGTTGCCAGCCTCGTGACTGTATGGGTAATCCCCTAAAGGATTACTTTCAATTAGGCCGCAATATGAGTT
>JACQQR010000260.1 GCA_016206875.1 Candidatus Omnitrophota bacterium | reverse complement strand
TGAATGCGAGAAGATATCTTCTGCTTCGGCGCGATTCCGCCCCACGGGAAACCCTGTCGGCGGATAATTGCTGCGAAGCAGAATATTTAGGTACCACGGGCTTTAGCCCGTGGGGCTCCATTTGTGCTTGCGGGCGGCGCAGGCAAATTGAAAGAAATAGGACCTTAAGAAATTGTCGGATGTGGCGTATTCGTTGGACCCCATAAAAAAATCGACTAAAACCTCTCGGGTACGGGCAATCTCTTTGAAATGAAACTTCTCCTGACAGTAATCAAGGGTTAAATCGAGCAGCTCCAGGGCTCGTTCAAAAGCTTTCTGACAATATTGCGGATCATTCCTGGCTTTCCAATTCAGGGCCCGTTCGACTTCGCTTCCGACATTGGCCATCTGCTCTAGAAATGAGAGCTGCCCCCATCGTCCCGCGGCCAGCGTTTTATGCTGGGCGTTCATGCCTTAATCCTTTGCTTAACAATGTCTAAAATCTTTTTTTGAATCTCCCGATCTTCCACGCCGCGGCTGCGGTTGCCCTGTCCGGGACGGATGTTAATCATCGAGTCAAATTCAAGCCATTGATCACCTTCTTTTTCCGGATAAAAGTTAATGCCCCAGAGATCTTTTTGTTTGGATCCGTTTTCTAAAAGCAAGGCCTCCAAATCGGAATGAAGTTCGGCATCGACTGCGATGAGTTCCTTCTCTACATCCACCACGGCCTTGATCAAATCACCAAAAAAATTCCCGGCCAGGCCTTTGAGTTCATCACGCGATAATGTTTGACTGATGATTTTCATGTAAAGGGCAGTATACCACAGAGAATCAATAAATTCTACTCGGACAAAATCTTAAAATATCACAATAAAAAAATCTTTTTATTCCGGCCAAACCAAATCATAGTGCACGCTGCGGCCATTGCCTGGCAATGGACGGAGAACTTTCTTATCAAGCATATCGGTAATTTCACGAAATGCTGTGGCTCGGCTGACCTTTGCGATACTCACGTACTTACGGGTTGTAAGACCACCGACAAATTTTCCCCGCCCGGTCTCTAAAACGCGGTTGACAATTTTTTTCTGGCGTTCATTAAGCTGAGTCTGGGCATGTTCCTGCCAAAAATCCGCTTTGGCTAAGACATCACCGATAATCTTATCCGATCTCTGAATGGCGCGCTGAAAACATCCTAAAAACCAAATTAACCACTCAGTTACATCCGTCGTATTATTCTTAGAGCATCTTTCGAGAATGTTGTAATACTCATCTCTTTCTTCCATAATCTGAGAAGAAAGGCTGTAATAACGGATGTTTAAGTTTTCGTCCTGCGCAAGGGCCATATCGGTCAACGCTCGGGCGATACGGCCGTTGCCGTCTTCAAACGGGTGGATCGTTACAAAATAAAAATGGGCTAACCCGGCGCGCAAAATACCGTCCGCGGCCTTACGGCTTAATTCCCACCAACTCAAAAACTTCCGCATTTGCGCTTCCACGATTTCTCCAGAAGGAGCTTCAAAATGAATTTTTTCTCGCCCCACGGGCCCGGACACAATACGCATCGGCTCCTTCCCGCGCCAGAGGCCAACCCTAATTTTATGAATACCCGAATGTCCCGATGGAAAAAGCGCGGCGTGCCAGCCTTTGAGCCTACGCGCGGAAAGAGCTTTGCTGAAATCTTGGGTCGCGTCTAAAATAACCTCAACTAATCCATCGATGGATCGAGTGGCTGGAACCAATCCTGCCACAGAAAGCCCTAAATGCCTGGCAACCGATGAACGCACCATTTGAGGATTCAAACGGTCCCCCTCGATGGCGGCAGTCTTGACAGCTTCTTCTGTAAGGATATCCACCTGGGCCTCTTCTCCAAGCCGGAACCCAAGACGCCTGACGCGGCCAAGAAGATTCCCTTGCGCAAGCCTAGCTTGTCCTAAAAGAGACAGGAGCGTCTGGCTATCCCAGGTTAATTTCGGCCAGGAATCACATTGCCATATATATTTCATTAATCCCTTTCCCCCTCTTTAGCCTCTTGCAAATCCCCTGAAGCGATTAACCCTCATAATCGCTTCATAATCTGATACAATTATAACACGTTATTATTTCAAAAACAAGTAGAGACGGATTTCAAGCCCGTCTCTACGGATATTCGAGCGCCCTCTGCGCCGCCAACAACCCACTCACCACCGCGCGCTTGAGCTCAGCGATCAGAGCGGTGTAGGGT
>JACQQR010000029.1 GCA_016206875.1 Candidatus Omnitrophota bacterium | reverse complement strand
GACTACAAACAAAACCCTGAATTTCCGAATCCGTTTTGAGTTGCATCACGATTGAATTTAGGGATGGAGATGGTGGAGCTGAGGGGGATCGAACCCCTGGCCTCGACAGTGCGATTGTCGCGCTCTCCCAGCTGAGCTACAGCCCCACAATAAGTGTATTTCTGTAATTGTTTAGCACTCTAAAGTTCCGCGGCCCCTCTCCCTCGCCAGAGGGAGAGGGATTAAGGGTGAGGGTGGGTGGCGAAAAGGGTACGAAATTCCAAACCCTCACCCCTTCCCCTCTCCCTTTAAAGGGAGAGGGGCCGCATGGAAGAAATAAGCCCCTAAGAACGCAGAAAAACGAAAGCGGGATTATAGCAAACCATGCATATTCGGCACTATGAAAAATATGAGGCGGGATCATGACTCAACTCGACAAATCAAAAGAAAGCTTGCATATTGGTTTCGGCCAAATCAATCCCACTGTGGGAGATTTTGAGGGGAATTACGCCAAAATTATTTCTCACATTGAGCAAGCGGAGGTACAAGGAGTGGAGCTTCTTATTTTTCCGGAGTTGGCTGTAACAGGTTATCCGGTGCTCGATTTGGCGAATAAAGCCTCCTTTGTCGCCAAAAGCGCACAGATAGTTGATCGCATTGCCTTGAAAACAAAAAATCTGAAAGTGATGATTGTGCTGGGCGCAGTCACAAAAGACGGGAAAACGTTGCGTCAAAGAAGCTTTAACACGGCTTTGGTGCTTCACAAAGGGAAAATAATACATCGCCAGCACAAAACCCTTCTGCCCAATTATGATGTTTTTTTAGAAGAAATTTTTTTCGAGCCTTCCAAAAAGCAGCGTGTTTTTAAAGTGAAAGGGAGAAAGACGGGGGTCGGCATTTGCGAAGACCTGTGGGAAGATGACTATGGCCAAAAACCTTTGGCTGGGCTCGCACGCTTGGGCGCCAAAATTATGATTAATATTTCGGCTTCGCCGTTTCACCGGAATAAAGGAGCATTCCGGGCCCAGCTGATTTCCCGAAAGGCAAAACAGTATGGCGTATATTTTCTTTACTCAAACCAAGTGGGCGGGCAGGATGAATTGATTTTTGACGGCCGGTGTTTGATAGCCGATGCCAAGGGCCGGATATTATTTCAATCGGAAGCATTCCGTGAAGGTCTGTATACTTTTGTGTTGCCGCTGGGGAGCAAAGCGCCTCTAGTCAAGCTGAATCGGGCTCAAGCGGAGACGCAAGAAATATACGAGGCCCTTGTGCTGGGCATTCGCGACTATGTAAGAAAAAATCGTTTCGAGCGCGTTTTGCTCGGCTTAAGCGGGGGGCTGGATTCAGCTCTGAGCGCCGTCTTAGCAACGGATGCGATTGGCGCATCGAACGTTTTAGGAGTAACGATGCCCGGCCCTTATTCTTCTCCGGGAAGCCGTGAGGATTCCCGCAGGCTTGCGGAAAACTTAGGGATTGAGTTCCGTGAGCGTCCTATCCGGGAAATTTATGACCTCAAAATCCGCGCCATTATTGAGAAAAAACGCCAGGAACATGCAAGTGTGCTGGAAGATGCTAAAATTACATTAGCTATGGAAAACCTTCAGGCCCGTCTGCGGGCCCTTGAATTAATGTATATTTCGAATGATGAATCGCGCCTGCTCCTGACTACGGGAAATAAGTCTGAGCTGGCGATGGGATATTGTACGCTGTATGGCGACATGAGCGGCGGGCTTTGCGTGCTGGGCGATGTTTATAAAACCGAAGTGTATCGCTTGGCAGAATACCGCAACAGTATTTCTCCGGTGATCCCGCGCGAGTCTATTCTGAAAAAACCCTCTGCAGAACTCCGGCCGGATCAGACCGACCAGGATTCGCTTCCCCCCTACGAAGTGCTGGACGAAATTCTTTATTGGTACATCGAAAAAAATAAAACTGCCGAGGAAATCGAAAAATTGGCCGAGTTGCGGCCCTCTTCGGAGTTGATTCGACAAGTCATACGAAAAGTGGATCACAATGAGTACAAAAGAAGGCAGGCAGCGCCTGTTTTGCGCGTGACTGAAAAAGCCTGGTTTGGGCGCCGCATGCCTATTACAAATCGATTCGATATCGGAGGTCCATAGAAGGCCATGTCTATGCTCACGGTGGGCATTCCCAAAGAAGTAAAAGCAGGGGAGCGGCGCGTGGCGCTTACGCCTACCGGAGTGAAAACGTTGATTTCTAAAAAAGTTGCCGTCATCGTGGAACAAGGAGCGGGCGAAGGCTCCGGGTTTACAGACCGCATGTACCAAAATGCCGGAGCAAAGGCGGGTTGTAAAACGGAGGAAGTTTGGAAGCAAGCGGGTGTCATCGTAAAAGTAAAAGAACCCCAGGCCGAGGAATTCGGCTTGATTCAGAAAAAGCACATCGTTTTTACCTTCCTTCATTTGGCTTCGGAAAAAGAAAATCTTCTCGTCAAGGCACTTCTCAAATCAGGCGCCGTTGCCATTGGCTATGAAACCATTCATCAGAATGGCCATCTTCCCATTTTAAGGCCTATGTCTGAAATTGCCGGCACCTTGGCGGGCTACTTTGGGTGTTATTTTTTTCAAAAAGTAAAAGTTCGTAGCGGCCAAATTCAATATCCGGCCTCGTATGCCAAGGATATTCTGGTCATAGAAAAAAAATAT
>JACQQR010000259.1 GCA_016206875.1 Candidatus Omnitrophota bacterium | reverse complement strand
GGATTAAGGGTGAGGGTTTAGCCGGCGGCCACACCCTCACCCCGGCGCTTCGCGTCCGGCCCTCTCCCTCTGCTTCGCGAGGGAGAGGGGCAGCAGCTACGCTTTTGCACCTCTTTGTCAAACCCGGTTTAAGAACCCCGTTTGACACTCCTTAGGCCTGCTGTTAGAATCCCCTTATGTTTGAAGCTCTGAACTTTCACCCCATTGAAGAGATTATTGCCGATATCCGGGCTGGCAAAATGGTCATTATGACCGATGACGAATCCCGTGAAAATGAAGGGGATTTGGTGTTTGCCGCCCAGTGTGTCACACCCGAGATGATTAATTTTATGTCGAAATTCGGCCGCGGGCTCATTTGTGTGCCCATGACCGAAGAGCGCGCCGATGTGCTGGGTCTTCACGATATGGTGGATGCCAACCGCGAGGATATGACGAAAACCGCATTTACACTTTCCGTAGATTCTACATTAGGAGTCACGACGGGCATTTCTGCTTTTGACCGCGCGCGAACCATTGAAGTGTTGGCTGATTCCCGGCGCAATCATCGCGATATCGTAAGCCCCGGGCATGTGTTTCCGCTGAAGGCCAAGCGCGGCGGAGTCATGACGCGCGCAGGCCACACCGAAGCCGGAGTGGATTTGGCGCGTCTGGCCGGGTTGGAGCCCGTGGCTGTGATTTGTGAAATTATGAATGACGACGGAACCATGGCCCGCACCGCCGATTTATTCCGCTTCGCCCGGCATCACGGACTCAAAATCGGAACCATTCAGTCCTTAATCGAATACCGCAGTAAGTTTGACAAATTGATCGAAAAAATTGCCGATGCGGATTTACCCACAGAAGATGGGCTGTGGAAAATCAAGCTCTACCGCTCTCATGTGGACGGAAAAGATCATGTGGCGCTTGTGCGCGGAAATATTTCGCAGCATCCTACGCTCGTGCGCGTTCATTCCGAGTGTTTCACCGGAGATGCGCTGGGCTCGCTTCGCTGTGATTGCCGCTTTCAGCTGCGCGGCGCCATGCAAATAATTGGGCAAGAAGGACGCGGCGTGCTTCTTTATATGCGGCAAGAAGGACGCGGCATTGGACTGGCGAATAAAATTAAAGCCTATGAGCTTCAGGATCAGGGATTAGACACCGTGGAAGCCAACCGTCATTTGGGATTCAAGGCCGATCTGCGTGAGTACGGCATTGGCGCTCAAATTTTAAAAGACTTGGGATTGAAGGATATACGGCTGATCACGAACAATCCCAGAAAAATAGTGGGTTTGGAAGGGCACGGCCTGAAAGTGACTGAGCGTGTGCCGCTGGTCATGCCCCACCACGAGCTGAACGAAAAATATCTTAAAACCAAGCAAGAAAAGCTGGGCCATTTATTGTGAGGAGATAGGAGGGAGGAGATAGGAGAGTAGGAAGCGCTCTTTCCTGCCTCCTCTGTGCTATTTCCTATCTCCTGCGTTTTTATGCCGAATGTTCTCGAAGGAAAACCCCAAGGAAAAAATCGACGTGTTGCCGTGATTGCCTCGCGCTTCAACAATGAAGTTACGGTGCGGCTTTTAGAGGGTTGCTTAAGAAAGCTTAAGGTGCACGGAGTAAGTGAAAAAAATATTTTTGTCGTGTGGACGCCCGGCGCTTTTGAAATTCCGTTCGCAGCGCAGCAAGTGATTCGTCATCTCAAGCCCGATGGTGTGGTGACGTTGGGCGCTGTGATTCGCGGGGAAACGGCTCATTTCGGCTGCGTATGCGACGGCTTGGTGCGCGGCATTGTGGCGCTTGAGCTTGATTCACGGGTTCCGATTTCTTTCGGCGTGCTCACGGTAGAAAATGACAAGCAGGCTTGGGAACGCTCCGGCGGCCGGCGAGGCAATAAAGGCCGGGAGGCCGCGGAAGTGGTGCTGAGGCTTATGGATCTGAAGCGGCGGATGAAATCATGAGAAAAAGAACGCTCGCGCGCGAGGTGGCCTTGAAAGTTCTCTATCAAATTAACCTCACTTCCGATACTCCCGAAGAAGCGTTAGCCGATTTTTGGGATCATCATGAAGAGCCGGATGAAGAAGTGCGCTCGTTCACCCGGTGGCTGGTTACAGAAACAATTCAAAACCGCCAGAAACTGGATCAGGCGATTATCCGCTACGCAGAAAACTGGAATTTGGATCGCATGGCCGTGCTCGATAGGAATATTTTGCGTATGGCCGCCTGCGAACTTTTGTACTCGCAAGATATTCCTCCCAAAGTAACGATTAACGAGGCCGTGAATTTGGCGAAGAAATATTCACAAGAAGATTCCGGAAAATTCGTGAACGGCATTCTGGATAAAATTTGCCACTCCGAGCCTCTGCCTGAAGGGATACAGTCGTGAGCCGTATGTCGTCGGTCGTCAGTAATTTTTCTCACGACTGACGACTCACGACCGGTTTAATTTATGGATCATCCATATTGGCTCCAACAGTGCATCGAACTCGCCGAACGGGGGCGTGGAAGTGTTTCACCCAATCCTCTGGTGGGCGCTTGCCT
>JACQQR010000028.1 GCA_016206875.1 Candidatus Omnitrophota bacterium | reverse complement strand
GATGTGGAGCGGTCTTATCCGCTCACGCCTTGGGCTGAAAAGGCTCGGGATAAAATTCAGAGATTGCGTGACCCGGAAAAATTCCTCAAACAAAGAGCCGATTTGATCGAGGCCAAGCAGCACGATATTGAACAACGTCAGCGCGGTATTGCCGAGAGGGAAGCGGAACTTGAGGGACAGCAAGACATCGCGTTAGAACAGATTTTGGAAATCGAAAAGGCAAAGCTGAAAGATCTTAAGAAATCTGTGCGCCAGGAAGAGTCGCGTTTTGAAAGGAATAAAAAAGAAAGCATCCGCCTGCGCCGCAGAGCTCTCCAACGCGATAAAAAGGAACTCAAACGCAAAGAAAAAGTGCTGGTCGAAAAAAGAAAATTGCTTAAATTCAATCCTTCCGAAAGCCTCAGGCGGGCGCTGGACCGTTGGTCCGACAGTTTGGAATTTGAGCGCTACTCGCTCTATCGCCAGGAGACGGCCATTGTTCAACTGGAGGAAAAATTCGGCATACGTCACGGAGCCGGGCCATTAGGATTTCTGCCTTTTATGGGCCAGCGCCAAAATCTGGATGCCACATTGCGTTATAAGTATAAGGATTTTGACGCACTAGTGCGCCAATGGGAGAAAATCAAAGAGAGAAAAACAAAAATTCTTTCCAAACGCCGGCAGTTTGAAGGCGAGTTGGCCGCCGTGGGTCCTTGGGACGCCGAAGAAGTTAGGAAAAACGAAGATGTGCGGCGCAAAATTGCTGAGCAGAATCCCGAATGGCTGGAAATGGAAAGGCAGGTTCAAGTTGAAGAAACAGATTTAGGCCGCCTGGAAGAAAAATATGACACGTTAGGAAAACAAATTCAGAAACTTCAAGGTTCGTTATTGGATAAAGCAGGACAAGTGATTGCGCTTCCGGTGGCTCTGTCTAAGGTCCCCGTGAAAATGATTGGCGGCGCCCTGGATAAAGTGAATCCTTTTAAAGCAAATGTTTCCGGCCTTTCCGGAACCGATCAGTTTTTGGAGATGCTCAGGGAAAAACAGCGTCTTGAAAAAGAAATCGCTCAAATTCGTTCCGGGATCGAAACCATTCAGAATGCCTTTGAGGAAGAGCTGGCTTCCGATATTTTAGACAACGAGGCTTCACTCAAATCAAAGCCCCAGGATCAAAAGGAAAAAGTTGAAGCGCCCCTTGCCGCAGTCGAAGAAAAGGAATCTTCTAGCCGCCCTGCCAAACAACTGAGCGAACAAGAACGACACCAGCGCATTGCTCTCAAAAAGCAGATCAAGCAGCTAGAGCGCCAAATCCGCCGCCGTTATGAAGAAATTGAAGACCGCCAGGCTTCGAAAAATAAAAAGTTAGACCAACTGGCTCAGTTGCTGCGTGACAAGCAATCCAGCGGGTTTTTGGGGCCCGTGGGCGGAACGGCCAAGGGAACGGTGAGTTTGGTGCGTATGTTTATATTTGGAATGAAAGACGAAGAAAAGCAAATGTATCAGGAAGCGGGAAAAATTCAAAAGGAACCCGGGGATTACAGCACTCGTGCCGGGGAGTTCAAGTCTTCCATTGAATTAGACAATTTAATGATCGAAGCGCATGGCCGGGAAATTGAAACTTTGAAGCGCGAGTTGGAAGTTTTGAAAGCTCAAGCCGCGACTTTGGATGGCTTTGCATTCCGATCCATTATTATTGAACGGCCCGGCAACGCCATCGAGGAAACAGTGGAAGAAGCTTCCAACATGATCCCCGCAAAAGATAAAAAATCTGTCTTAATTCACCGGCTGGATGAAGAAACACGCAAGCAAGCCCTGCTTGAAGTACAATCCGCCCAGATTGAAACCTGGCTTCGCCAAAACGCGCCTCAGGCGGTGGAAGTAGAAAAGAAGGCGCTCGAACCGGGGCCTGTCCCCGGGCGGGAACCAAAGGCGCCGGAGGCCGCCCAAGCGAAGAAGGAACTCGCGCCTCAATCCTCCTTATCTGCGTGGGACACGGCGTTGCCCTCTAAAAAAGATGAGGGAGTGGATGCGCGGAAAACGGAAGTAGAAAAACTGTTTCATGAAAGAAATGATTTAAATCTTTTAATTCAAAATAAGCGTGAGCGCGTGCTTGAAATGAAAGAGGCATTATCCACCGAGCTGAGAAATTGGACGGAGGTTCATCAAACGGGGCTTCCTTCGATTGGCGGAAAACAAAGCAAGAAGGTGCGCAAGCTCAAGAAAAAATTAAGTCATGAGCTTACGGACGTCGATAAGAAGCTGAATCGGCTCCGGGTTGAAGAGCAAAAAACCCTTGAGAAACAAAAATCCTTGTATGAAGAAAAATTAGAGCATTTGAATCAAACGATTGAGTCCATGAAACACCGCGCAGATGACCGCTATGAACTTTTAGTGGCAGAAAAAGAAACCGTAGCGCGGCGTATGGAGCAAACGAGTCGGGCGCTCAACGAAGTGATATCGCAAGAGAACTTGTCTAGTGCCGGTCTGCCGGAGCAAAGCCGGTAAAAAGAGGAGGCGTTGTGAGGTGCGCTAGAAATTTATTGAGTCGGGTCTGGATGGTCGCTTTGGTGGCCTTATGTTCCGGCTGTGGTTATACGCAGAATTTGAAAATGCCCAATGACATCAAATCTCTGGCTGTTCCCACCTTTGTGAATACGATTAAAGCCAAACAAATTTATTCTTATCAAGCCGGCTTGGAAACACGCCTCACCAACGCCATTCGTGACCGTATTCTTTTTGAGGGAAACGTGAAACTGGCCGAGCCTTCCGAGGCCGACGGAATTTTAATCGGAAAACTCATCGCCTATGTTCAAGAACCGATAGGATATGACAAGTTTGAGCGGGTGGACCGCTACCGGCTGGTGGTGGTGACGGATATCACCTTGAAAGATTTAAGAACCAATGAAATTCTGTGGCACGAACCTAACTTTACCGGTGAATTTATTTATAACGTCAGCGCAGGCGATTCATTCAACCAATCGGAAGCGGCGCAAAAAGCCGTTGAAGAGCTGGCGCAAGACGTTGTGGATCGCACTGTAGAAGACTGGTAATTTTTCAGAGCCCTTCCTTGAAGAACAATCCTTACCTGGCGCTTGCCGTGGGCGATTCTTTACGGACACGCCAAGCGCTCGAACAAAAAATACAAACGATACGACAAATCCAGAAAATCGATCCGACAAAAACGGCGGAGGCGGATAACCCTGTTCTGCGAATTTTTGCCAAAGATGCGGATTGGACATCTGTGCTTGGGGAGGCCCGTACGTTTCCGTTGATCTCGGAACAGCGTATTTTTTGGGTGAAGCAGGCCGAGCTGATCGACGAAGAAGCGCAAGCCATGCTCGATTTTTATTTTCAACATCCTTCCCCTTTTTCTTATTTTCTCTTTGAATCCGAAGGATTTTCCGGAAAAAGAAAATTCACCGATTGGCTGGTATCACAAGGCGGGGAGCTCATGGCATTGGACGCCCCTAAATTCGGCCAGTATGGCAAATTCAAATCGCAAGCGCGCGTGTTTATCCTCGAAAAAACAAAATCCCTGAACATCAGCCTTACCCCGGAAGCGCTTCGGCTTTTAGAGGAGTTGTGCGGGGATCATTTTGTGCTGCTAGACAATACGCTTGAAAAATTAAGCCTGCTTTGCCCCGGCGGAAAAGTAAGCGAAAAAGAGGTGGAATCGCTGGCAGACAGCCTGGATGACAGAACGGGATTTAAGCTTGCGGAGGCTTTGGCGGGAAAAAATGTTCGGGAAGTTATGGAGATTTATTTTAATTTGTATGAATCAAATCCTTATCAAAGCGCTGAACTTTTAGGCCTTTTGAATTGGCAAATGCGCCGTCTCTTCGAGGCCAAGAAAATGCTTGAGAGGGGCATGAACCGAACGGAAATCGCTTCTCGAGTGAAAATGAGCTCTTATTTTCTAGACCGGTTTATTGCCAACGCGCAGCGCTTCACTCCAGGCCAGTATCAAGAAGCATTTCGGCTTCTTTTTGAAACCGATGAGGCCATTAAGACAGGACGCGCAGCCGCAAACGCAGCCATGGAATTGCTTTTGCTGCGGCTTTGCTCTTAGAGCCGGATAGGCGCCTTCGGCTTCTTAGCGGGTTAATTTATTTACGAAAGCTTGAATGCGGGACTTGCGCCGGCTTGCGCGGCCTTGAGGAATCACGCCCATCTGTACCGCTTTGTCGTATTTGCTGACTAATGCGCGGGTCAGGTTTTTAGCTTCGCTTACATTTTCTTTTCCCAGCGAGGACAGCTTTCTGGAGAGAGTTTTTAGCTCGGATTTCACTGAGTGATTGTGAGCGCGCTTTTTTGCGTCGCTGCGCATTCTTTTTTCCGCAGATTTAATATTCGGCATTTGCTCAAAAGCTCCTTTATGAAGGGTACGTATCCTAAGTGTGTCATGCCAGCGAAGGCTGGCATCTTGTTTTTAAGGTTTTTCCGCCAGAGGCGGATCCGCCTCTGGCGGAAAGATTCCGGCCTCCGCCGGAATGACACCAGGGAAGGCAACGACGGCGTAATGTAGCATACACCCCAAATGATTTCACCAACAAAATGACATGGCAAAATGACACGATTTAAATTGCTTGCCTCAGCCGGAAAAGTAGGAGGCCTTACGCTCATATCCCGGATTTTGGGCATGGCCCGCGATATTGCCAGCGCCGGGCTTTTCGGAGCCGGCCGTGTGTGGGATGCTTTTGTCCTTGCTTTCAGCCTTCCCAATTTATTGCGCCGGCTTTTTTTTGAAGGAGCCGTTTCAAGCGCTTTCATTCCCATTTATGTAGAAATTTTGCAAAAAGAGGGAAGAGACGCGGCTTTGGAGTTTACCTCCCACGTGGCGAAATCGATTTTCCTCGTCTTCTTAATTTTTGCATTCGGCTTTTACGGATTTTTATTGTCAACCGGCCTATTTCATTTATTGCCCGGGAAATGGAAATTGGCTTTTGATTTTATGGCCATTTTAATTCCTTATTCGTTTTTGCTGCTCGCCGCGGGGCTTTTCGGAGCCGTGTTGAATGCCCAAAGGCATTTTGTAGCGCCTGCGCTTTCCACAATCATTTTAAATGCCAGTTGGCTCGGAGCCGTGCTCTGGCTTTTACCAAAATTATCTCTTCCGTCAGTGACCCGAGTTCAAATGTTGTGTTGGATTATTGTTTTAGCCGGATTTCTTCAGCTGCTTATTCAGTGGATTGCGCTTGGCGAGCAGCGGAAATTTTTGGTGCGTATATGGCAGGCCCATTCATCGCATAGGCAGCGATTTATGCGGGCTATTGGGCCTACGATTGCCGGGTTTTCCGTTCTGTATATCAATTTGCTCGCCGATTTTTTATTCGGCTATTTGTTTGAGGAAGGCATGAGCTCCATCCTCTGGTATGCGAGCCGGCTCATGCAATTTCCCTTAGGACTTTTTGCCGTTTCCTTAAGTACGGTGCTGGTTCCTGAATATTCGCATCAGGCTTCGGAAAATCAACGAGAGGAAATGGCCGGCACGCTCTCCTTTTCTATTCGTTCCGTGATGTGGATCATTCTTCCCTCCGCGGTAGGATTGATTGCCTTGGCCCACCCGATTGTGCAGACTTTATTTGAGCGAGGGGAATTTACCGCCTCTGATACGCTTAAAACAGGCGCGTCATTAATCGGCTACGCGGCAGGGCTCCCTTTTTATGCGCTCATTCCAACGATTGCCGCGGCGTTTTACGGAATGCAGCATACAAGCATTCCGATGAAAGCGGGATTTTTCGCCATTTTGATTCATTTGATTTTGTGCCCGTTACTTTGGCGGATAGGGGGCGTTGGAGGACTTGCTTTCTCTACTTCTATTTCGGGGGCCGCAAATTTTTTCATCCTCTATTTTTTATTCCAAAAGAAATCCCGGGAATTGGATTCCGGAAGAATTTTAATTTTTTGCTTCAAAGTCCTGGGGGTAAGCCTCATGATGGGAGTAGGTGTGGCCTGGGTATATTCCCATATTCCTTTGGGCGGGATTTCAAGCGGATTTGCCGGCACAATATTGCGGTTATTCTTGGCCATAGCGGCCGGAATTTGTTTTTTGATTGCCGGCTGTTTTATGACCGGTATGCACGAAATGAAAAGAGCTTTTGAATGGATATTCTTCAAAAAATAAGGCAATTGCCGGACACCTCGGGCGTGTATCTGATGAAAAATGAGGCCGGGGAAGTGCTTTATATCGGAAAGGCCGGGTCCTTACGCAAGCGTGTGGCCTCGTATTTTCAAAAAGATGTGATGCACGGCCCGCTCATTGGCGTTTTGGTGAAATGGGTTACGGATATTGATTACATCGAAACTCCCACAGAAGTGGAGGCGTTGCTTTTAGAGGCCCAGCTCGTCAATCAACACAAGCCCCGCTACAACACGCGCCTTAAAGACGATAAAAGCTATCCGTTAGTTAAAATTACGCGCGAGCCCTTTCCTAAGTTAGTGTTGACGCGCGAAAAAACCGATCCTAAGGCGCGCTACTACGGGCCGTTTACCGACGCCCGGTTGCTGCGCGAAGCGCTGCGTTTAATTCATGAAATTTTCCCCATTCGGAAATGCCGGGTGCTGCCCAAGACGGCTTGTTTGTACTACCACTTAGGCCAATGCATTGCGCCGTGCATTTACCCGGAGAAAAAAAAGGAATATAGCGGTCTTATTGATGAGATATCCTCTTTTTTGGGCGGCGGCAAAAAAAGCCTTATCGAATATTTAACCGAAAAAATGGAGACTCGGGCCCGAGAACTCAAGTTTGAAGAGGCGCAAATTTACAAAGGGCAAATTCAGGCCTTATCGCAGCTGCGTCGAAAGCGTTTTGACCGGCTGAATCCCAACCGCGTTATTTCCACAACAGCAACCAGCCAGTTAAAACAAATATTGAATCTCAAAAAATATCCCGAGCGAATCGTCTGTTTTGATGTGTCGAATATCATGGGCCATCAAGCGGTGGCCTCAAAAGTAAGCTTCTTTCGGGAGTTACCGGATACATTCGATTATCGCCGTTACAAAATCAAAACCGTGACAGGGATTGACGATTATTCCATGATTCAAGAAGCCCTCCGCAGAATGATCCGAGGCATCCGGGAAGGCCGTGAGGAAGTGATTCCGGACGTCATTGTGATTGACGGAGGTAAAGGGCATTTGAACGCAGCCCATGCCGTGCTTTGTGAAGAAGCGTTTACCGATGTGGCCTTGATTTCTATTGCAAAACGATTTGAACAAATTTACACTGTCCGGTCTTCCAAACCCTTGCCCGTTGAACGGGATTCCCCTCTTCTTCATTTAGTGCAAAAGGTAAGAGATGAGGCGCATCGTTTTGCGGTTACGTATCATAGAAAGCTTCGCGGGCGGAAGCTTTTTGAATCGGTTCTGGACGAGATGGAAGGAATTGGACACTTAAGAAAGCGCGCCTTGATCCGCGCATTCGGTTCGGTGGAAGAGTTGAAAAAAGCCAACGCCGAAAGCATTGCCTATAGGGCCCGTATGCCTATATTATTAGCCCGCAAAGTGCGGGAGTTTTTACTAACATAGTACAACATGTACTGGTACAGAAAAGAAAGAGACCTGACCCGTGAATGAAAACCGCGCCAGTGAACTCAAAGAGCAAGTGGAAAAATTGAAGCACAAAACTTCCGAGCTCAGGAGGTGTCTTTGACCTCGGCGGCAGGGAGGCGGAAATTCGTTTGCTGAATGAAAAAATGGCGGCTCCCGATTTTTGGTCCCGACAGAAAGAAGCGCAAGAAACAGTGGAGCAGCTCAAGGCATTAAAAGTTCTGGTGGACCCCATCGCGCAATGCGAAAAACAGATTCAAGATTTGGTGGAACTGGCCCCGCTTCTTTCCGATACCGATGCTTCATCCCTTCAAGAATTTGATCAGGAAATCAAAAGGCTGGAAAGCCAGCTCGGCGCTATTGAATTCCGCCAGCTCATGCCGGATAGACTCGACAAAAACGACGCTATCGTCAGCATCAATGCCGGCGCCGGCGGAACCGAGGCTTGCGATTGGACCAGCATGCTCTTTCGTATGTACGTGAGATGGGTTGAGGCCAAAGGATTTCGCCTGGAGCTTTTTGACGAGTTGGCAGGGGAAGAGGCCGGCATTAAAAATGTCACATTTTTTGTGCGCGGTCCCTACGCCTACGGTTATTTAAAATCAGAAACCGGAGTGCACCGGCTGGTGCGCATCTCTCCCTTCGATGCAAACAAACGCCGTCATACTTCCTTTGCCTCTGTGGATGTTGTTGCCGATGTGGAAGACATTCCTGAAATTGAAATTAAAGAGTCGGAAATAAAAATTGACACCTACCGTGCCGGCGGGGCGGGCGGGCAGCATGTGAATAAAACTTCAAGCGCCGTGCGCATCACTCATTTGGCCACAGGCATTGTCGTCCAATGCCAAAATGAGCGGTCGCAATATAAAAATAAGCAATCGGCCATGAAAGTGCTCAAAGCCCGGCTCTATGAAAAGAAGCGCATGGAAGAAAATGTTAAATTGCTTGAGCGCTACGGCGAAAAAAAAGATATAGCCTGGGGCTCGCAAATCCGTTCTTATGTATTCCAGCCTTATTCGCTGGCTAAAGACCATCGGACGAATGCGGAAACTTCGGACGTAACGCGTGTGATGGACGGAAGCATCGATTTATTCATTGAAGCGTATTTAAGAGCGCGCATGGGGAAATAAATAGTCCTGAGTCCTGAGTGCCGAGTCCTGAGTAAATGCCTTTAACTCAGCACTCAGCACTCAGCACTCAGGACTCAGCACTCAGCACTTATATGATCAACCTGGTTCTAAAAAAACTATTCGGCACGCAAAACGAACGCCGGCTTAAAAAAGTTTGGCCGCTTGTGAGCGCCATGAGTGCGCTGGAACCCGCTTTGCGCGAATTAAGCGACGAAGCTCTAAAAGAGAAAACCGCCGAGTTTAGAAAAAGGGTGGCTTCGGGTGTTGCGTTGGAGGACATCTTGGTGGAGGCGTTTGCCGTTGTGCGCGAGGCATCGCGCCGCGTGCTTGGCATGCGCCATTTTGACGCGCAGCTTTTAGGGGGCATCTTCCTTCATCGAGGTAAAATCGTGGAGATGGCCACGGGGGAAGGAAAAACGCTGGTGGCCACTTGCCCTGTCTATCTGAATGCGCTTGCCGGCAAAGGGGTGCACGTAGTTACAGTGAATGATTACCTGGCCCGCCGTGACCGAAGCTGGATGGGCCCGCTTTATGAATTTTTGGGGCTTACCATTGGCGTCATTCAACATGACATGGATGCCAAATCCAGGCGCGAGTCGTATTATTCAGACATCACCTATGGCACGAACAATGAATTTGGTTTTGACTATCTCAGAGATAATATGGAATACAGCGTGGATTCCAAGCGCCAGCGCGAACTTAATTTCGCCATTGTCGATGAGGTCGATTCCATATTAATTGACGAAGCCCGCACGCCGCTCATTATTTCCGGTCCTGCCGAAGAATCTACCGATAAGTACTATCGCATCGATAAAATGATTCCCCGGCTCGATAAAGAAACAGATTTCACCATCGATGAAAAAACCAACACGGTTTCCTTGACAGAAGAAGGAATTAAGCACTGTGAAAGTTTGTTGGACATTGAGCATCTTTATGAGAACACGCAAATTGATTTAATTCATCACATTCAGCAAGCCTTGCGCGCCCACACCTTGTTTAAGCGCGATGTGGATTATGTCGTCAAAGACAATCAAGTGATTATTGTGGATGAATTTACCGGCCGCCTAATGCCCGGCCGGCGTTTCTCCGACGGGCTGCACCAAGCCCTTGAAGCCAAAGAAAATGTCCGCATCGAGCGCGAAAATCAAACCTTGGCCACAGTCACATTCCAGAATTTTTTCCGGATGTACAAAAAACTTTCAGGGATGACGGGAACCGCAGAGACTGAAGCCGTGGAGTTTGAGAAAATTTATAAGCTGGAAGTTGTCGTCATTCCCACCAACAGGCCGATGGTGCGTAGCGACCAACCCGACGTCATTTACCGGACCGAGCATGAAAAATTTAAGGCGGTGGTTGAGGAAATCGCCGGGCTTTACAAGCAAGAAAGGCCGGTTCTTGTGGGGACAATTTCCATCGAAAAATCAGAACATCTAAGCGATCTGTTGAGACGCAGAAACATTCCTCACGCCGTTTTGAACGCAAAATATCACGAGAAAGAAGCCGAAATTATTTCACGGGCAGGCCAGCCGGGTGCGATCACCATTTCCACAAACATGGCCGGCCGCGGAACGGACATCGTTTTAGGCGAGGGCGTAGCGCAAAAAGGCGGGTTGCATGTGGTTGGCACGGAGCGCCATGAAGCCCGCCGCATTGATAATCAGCTTCGAGGACGTGCCGGGAGGCAGGGCGATCCGGGATCTTCCAGGTTTTTCCTCTCTCTTGAGGATGACCTGATGCGGATTTTCGGATCCGACCGAATTTCAGGCCTGATGCAAAAAATGGGCATGGAGGAAGGCCAAGACATTCAGCATCCGCTCGTCACACGCGCCATTGCGCAGGCGCAAAAACGCGTGGAAAGCCGGAACTTTGATATTCGCAAAATGCTTTTGGAATACGACAATGTCATGAACCGCCAGCGCGAAGTGATTTATGAGGAGAGAAGAAAGGCGCTGGAAAGCCCGGATCTCAAAGAACATATTTTAGAAATGACCGATGAAGTGCTTGATTCTTTGATTCATGAATACCGCAATGAGAATATGGGACCGGAAGAGCGCGAGGAAGGAAAATTTTTTGATGTGTTCAGAAGCCAATTCAACGTTGACGTCTCTGAGCTTAAGGAAAAAGATTGGGAGGATGAAGTATTGAAGGAAGAGCTCAGAGAGCGTATCGGCAAACAATACGAAGAAAAGGAAAAGCGTATCAGCCCGTCTATGATGCTCTATATGGAAAAATATATTTTGCTGCAGTTGATTGATTCGAAATGGAAAGACCATTTGTATTCGATTGATAATTTAAAAGAGGGAATTCAGCTCCGGGCCTACGGCCAGCGGGATCCGCTTGTGGAATACTCCCACGAAGCCTTCCATATGTTTGAAGCCATGGTGGAAAGCATTAAGCATGATGTGGTGGAATTTGTGTTTAAAGCCGAGCCGGCCGCCGCACAAAGCCAAGCTCAGGTATTTGAAGCTTCCGAACAGCAATTTCTGCATCCGGAAGCCGCGTCCGCTTCCCGCCTCGTGCCCCAGCCCCAGGCACAAGGCGAAGAAGAAATGTTTGCGCCTTCGCATCTGCCTACCGGGGCGTTGCCTCAAACGACCCCCGAACATCGTGCCGGACCCAAAGTGGGCAGAAATGAGCCTTGCCCCTGCGGCAGCGGAAAAAAGTATAAAAAATGTCATGGTTCGTGATCGCGCTTGGACATCCAGCCTTTTCCTGCCGG
>JACQQR010000258.1 GCA_016206875.1 Candidatus Omnitrophota bacterium | reverse complement strand
GTTCCGGCGTCCTCAGGTGAATTTGAAGGGGATTTCCTAAGAAAAGGATTTCGGAGAAGAAATTTTCTTCCAAAGAAAGGGATTTCAAGATGGAAACTCGTTTCAATGCCCGTGTCCGCATCATCGCCATTTTCCTTTTGAGCGCCGGCGCCGTCCTCTTTCTCCGGGAACCGGCGGCCTCTTTCGGCTACGACCGCACCGGAAGCCGCCTCATTGCCGAGCGGTTTTACAGAGCGGAAGAAATAGAAGAGCCTCCGAGTGAGGTAGAGAAGCCGGCTTCCATGCCGGCCGCAAAAGAGCAATTGACTTTACGCCGTAATCTGAGGATAAGTTATGGCGATTTGGGTGTTTTTTCGCCCGGCCCCAAATCCCTAGAAAACAGCGTAAACAGTCAACCCGTTCACGCGTATCCAATCGAAAGGAATCATTTCGAAAATTCTCTACAACGGAAATCCAATCAAGGAGGAATTCAATGAAGATATTTCCAAGGAACGGAGTTCCCGCATTCTTCACTGTGATGATTGCAGCGCTCGCGTGTATTCTTGCTTTACCCGTCCAAAGTTTTTCTCAACAAGCGACTTCGGAAGACGGACCCAGTAATTTTCAATATGTCATTATTCCGGAAGCCGGAGAAACTTATGATAGCAACATCACCTTCAGCCGGGACAAGGTCTGGGACTTAATCACGGAACTGGCTTTAGGTGTCGGCGTCAGGCATGAGGGAAAAAAGCATCTCTTAAAACTTTTCGGCCTGGACCGCCAACAAATTTTTTCAAGAAACGGCAAGTACACCAACAACGCGCAATATGCCGATTTATTTTTCCGGTATGCTCTTTCCAAGCGCGATTCGTTTACCGTGCGCGATCACTTTGCGCACGCCGAAGAGCCCCGCACCTTTGAAGAAGCATTGGGCAGAGCCAGCGGACGATTTGATCATATCCGCAACGAATTTCAAACCGATTACACGCGCAAACTCACCCGCCAATTTTCCGTGGCGCTTCGTTATGGCAACCGCTTTGATTTGCTTTCCAGCGAAGAATTTCCGGACTCCCTCCGCAACAGGGGCGGCGTTGATTTCAATTACAGCATAAGCTCCAAGACCCGCCTTACGGCATTTTATGAATTTAACTATATTGATTTCCGCCGTGCCAGTGATGCCAAGATTCATTCAATAGCGGGGCGCCTCCGGCAATACCTCACCCGGCGTATTTATTTGGAGCCCACCGGCGGCATCGACATTGTGGATTCTTTCAGCAATGAAACCTTCGTGCGTCCTTTAGCGGCCGCCACATTGGCAGGGGAGTTGGACAAGAAAACACAGATCAAAGCCACTTTCGAATTAGGCACAGATGTGAACCCGTTTTCTGTGGATATTTTCCAATATCTGCAGACTTCCGTCGGTTTTAGCCGCGAGTTGTGGAACAAGATGGCATTGGAAGCCAAAGGCTTCTATGGTCATGGCAAGTTCAGGGATGCAAGTGTTGTGGATGATTATGGCGGAGCGTTTGGCGAGTTGACCTACGATCTGCCGAAAGATTTCAAAATCAAGCTGGCGTACACTTTTACAATTCTCGATTCGATTTCAAGCCGCAAGTATGACAAGCAAACAGTGACTCTGAAATTGGCGCGAGTTTTTTAGAGCGAGCAAGCGCAAGTCCGCGCTTTACTCGTCCCCTTGAAAGCGGGGATGCATGAGCCAGCACAGGAGGGAGGATGTTTCCCATGGCTCATGTACAGGTAAAGCAGCGAAGTATTTGGCTCGCCGTGATGGCGGGCAGTTTGGCGTTTCTCGCTACAACAGGCGGCTATGCAGCACCCCCCATTCGTCCCCCCCAGTCCGTGCATCCGGCGGCGAATGCGGTGCTGAGTGAATATAAAGTCGGGGCCAATGATATTCTCGACATTCATATTCTCAGGCCGGATGAACTCACTGTCCGGAGCAATGTGTCTCCGGGCGGATTTATTTCCCTCCCGTATATCGGCACTCTTCACGTAAAAGGCAAAACCATCGCGGAAATTCAGGAAGAAGTTGAAACACGCTTAGCCGACGGCTATCTGAAGTACCCCGTGGTGTCTGTGGTGCTTTGGGAATCCAGAAGCCGCTATTTCTTCATTTATGGAGAAGTGGAGACACCCGGAGCCTACTTGCTTGAAGAAGATATGACTGTGTTCAAGGCCTTGGCCGTGGCCGGAGGGCTCACCAAGTTTGGCGCCTCAAGCCGGGTGAAAATCCTAAGGCCCAAATTGCAAGGCACCGGTTATGACACGATTAAAATCAATGTGAAACAAATCATCGACGGCCACCAGGGGGCGGATGCCCCGCTTCAAGTGGGTGATGTGGTTGTCGTTTCGGAGGGCTGGCTATGATGGACCCTAATTTCAACTATCCAAAAATCTTTGAGCATAATTATCCGAGTCCCTACCAACCGAATCATTATCCGCAGGCAGTGGATGGCGGCAATTATCCCAATGGATACTCGAGCTATCAGCGGCTTACTTTGCGCGACTATCTTACGGTGTTATTCCGCCATAAAGGCCTCATTGTGCTTGTGTTCCTTGGCGTATTAACTGTGGTGGGCTTGGGCCTTTTCCTTCAAACGCTTGAGTATGAAGCCAAAGTAAAAATGCTGATTACAGCCGAGAAAAACCCGCAGGCGCCTTATCTGAGGGAACTCCTGCAATACCGGCAAGCGGAAATCACGCTCACGCAAAGTGAAATCGTCAATTCCAATGCGGTGCTGGACCGCACCGTAGACGCCTTGAAACTGTACGAGCGTCCTGTCCACGAAGGAAATCCGCCGGCAAAATTCATTAAGGGCCTATTTTCCGGCTGGGTGGATTTTGTAAAAGAGAAGACAGGATTGGGGACGAATAAAATTTTCGGCCCCTATGTGGAAGAAACCTATCTTTCACGCCGCACCGTTGAAAACTTAAAGAAAAGGGTAGAAGTGGAACCGATTCGTAACACCGACACATTTGTAATCCGTGTCAAAGACACCGATCCTATGTGGGCTGCGCGAATCGCAAATTCCATCAGCCGCTCTTATGTGATTTTCGATTTGGAGCAGCAGCTTGCGGCGCTGGAAAGCAAATATGGTCCTCGTTACGCCTTGATGGTTCAAGTGCGCAATGACATTGACCACTTGAGCAGCACCTTGGATGGCAGGCGCATTTCCAATCTAGAGGCCATTGGCCCGGCCAGCGTCAAAATCGTAGAGCAGGCTATGCCGCCTTTGGAACCCGTGGGCATTCCTAGATGGCTGATTTTTTCGGTGGCATTGGGAGCCTGCTTTGTTCTGGGGCCTCTGGTAGCCTTTCTCTTTGAGTACATGGATCCTACGCTTAAATCTACGGAAGAAATCAAGCATATGAATCTTCCGCTTCTGGGTTTCATCCCCAAGCGCTACACCTTCAATCGCAATTATTGGATGCAGCTCTTTTACGAGAGCACCTATTTTGCGATGAGAGAAAAAAACGTGAAATCCATGTTGATGGTGCCGCTGGAGAGCCGCAAAGATTGCGCGACGATCACAGCGGGCCTGGGGCGCTATATCACGCAGCAGGCGGATCAAAAAGTGCTTTTGATTGACGGAAATCTGCGCAATCCCACTTTGGATCAGATTTTCCAGATGACTTCGCGCAGCGACGGGTTTGCCCAAGTGCTGGAGCGAAAAGTGCCGCTGGACAAAGCGGTGGAGGCGGTGGATTCGAATTTGCATGTTTTGTTCGCAGGAAAAACAAATATGCATCCTTTGCGCGTGCTCAGCGCGGAGCGCATTCGTGAGGTGGTGAAAGCGGCGACGGAACAATACGACGCGGTGTTCATCATTTCGGAAAATCCGAAATTTTACAAAGATGCCTTAATTTTCGCCTCTTGCGTGGACAACACCGTGCTCATTGTCAATGAAGGAAAGACCCGCAGTGAGACTGCGCGTTCTTGCGCCAGCGAGTTCAATCATGACGGCCGGAATCTGGGCATTGTGCTCAATAACCGGCGGTTCGTAATTCCTAATTTTGTGTATGAAAGATTGTAACGGCGCACCAGAACACCAGTCACCAGCGCACCAGTCAAGATATTTTTGCCTTTACCGGTGCGCGGGTGTTCCGGTGCGCTGGGTATAGCAACCAGGGTGCTCATGCTTACCTTATCTTTTCTCTCCAAACGTTTTGCCATTAACTTTTTATCCACCGCGCTGCAGTTTGCCGTCAACATGGGGATCAGTATCTGGTTCACCGCCTACTTGGTGCGGCGTTTGGACATTGCCGGTTTCGGGCTCATTCCTTTGGCCGTGGCCGTTTCTTCCTATTTAACTCTGTTGAGTTATTCGCTCAACAATGTGGTCAGCCGTTTTCTGACCATCTCCTTGGAAAAAAATGGCCGCGGGGATGAGGCTAGGCGGATTTTTAGCACCGGATTTATCGGAACTTTATTGGGTGTGGCGTTTTTGATTCTTCCCGGAATTTGGATCACGTTCCATTCCGGGCAAATTTTCCGCATTCCCGACGGATACGACACTCAGGCCCAATGGCTTTTTGCTTTCGCTGCGCTCGCCTCTCTGGTGACAGCTATAGCCATCTTCTTCGGCGTAGTCTCTTATTGCCGCAACCGGTTTGATTTGCGCAATATTGTGAATGTGGGATCCAATGTAGTGCGTATCGGTTTGGTTGTGCTTTTATTCAGCTGGAATGGACCCGACGTGTGGAAGGTGGGAGCCGGCGCGCTGGCGGCCGCGCTTGTGACGCTGGGAGCGAACTTCTGGATATGGCGGTGCCTTGAGCCGTCGCTTGGGGTCTCTACGAAATTATTTAGTTGGCCCGAGCTTAAAAATATGGCCGGCACTTCTACCTGGATACTGGTGAATGATATCGGAACTTTGCTTCTGATTAGCATTGACCTTATTTTGGCCAACCGCCTTTTAGGGCCCACGGCCGGCGGATTGTACGCCGCGGCGATACAGGGCTCAATTATTCTCAGAAATTTTTCTATGCTGGTGGTGGATACCTTCGGCCCCACCACATTTGCTTTTTATGCCAAAAATGATATTTCAGGGCTTGTGGATTACGCCAAAAAATCCGTGAAGCTTGTGGGACTTCTGATGGCCCTTCCCGTAAGCCTGATCTGCGGTTTCTCCTACCCCATTTTAGAAGTTTGGCTGGGACATGGATTCGGTGATTTGGCTCTTTTAATGTCTCTGCTTACATTTCATCTTTGCTTCAATCTGGGCTACATGTCGCTTCACAAAATCGTGCTTGCCACCAATCGGGTCCAGGTGCCGGCCCTTGTGCAAATCGGATTCGGCATCGCCAATATTTTTCTGGCTGTCTTTTTGGTCGAGGGAGCTCATTGGGGTGTTTATGGCATTGCCGCGGCCAGTGCACTGGTGCTCGCCGCAAAAAATTCATTTTTTACGCCGGCATACGTAGCGCATCTGCTCAAGCGCCCCTACGGCACATTTATGAAAGAGCTATTTCCCACGGTTAGAGTTACGGCCATTTTAACGGCCGCTTCCTGGCTTGTGTCCCGAGTTTTTCAGCCCGCTTCCTGGCACGAGCTGGCCCTTTCGGCAGGAATGATTTCTTTGGCTTATATCTTTTTAATTCGCAAACAAGTGGAAGATATTTTTCCTTTTGCCACACAAGTTTCAAAAGATGTTCAATTCCTGGCGCGCAATTTCTCGAGCAATGGAATTGCACGGGGTTATTACGTGGGTTTTTCCGGGGAGAATTTGGGAGATGAAGCGCTGCGTCATTCTATTTTCAGCTTATTTGATTCACGGGTTTTGTTTTCACATTCACGCGGCGCGGCCGTGCGATTTATGGAAAAACAGGGTTTGCTTCGCTGGAATATGCTAATGCTGGGAGGGGGAACGCTGCTTCTTCGTTCGCAGAATGTGCTGGATTCTATTTCGGTGAAAGGAATTCAAAAACGCGTGGTGTTTGGCACAGGTGCGGCGAATCCCGCTTTCTGGAAGGATGTGTCCGCAAATTATGGCGCGCGCGAAGATTGGCTTCGTTTTCTAAATTCCTGCGAATATATCGGCGTGCGGGGGCCCATATCCAAAAAAATTTTAGAGGAAATCGGAGTCAAGAAAGAAGTGCGGCTTATTGGCGACCCGGCGCTTTATTTCACGCGTGAAATCAGGACGCCGCTTACCCCGGCGCTTGCCAACGGGCATACGCGCAAACTGGGTGTCAACGTAGGCACGACGCATGACGGCGACCGTCGATCTCTTTTGTGGGGAGGAGATGAAGAAAAATTTCTTCGCCGGTTCGCGCATTTTTTAACTCTGATGAGTCAAGATGGATGGGAAATTGAGCTCATACCGGTTTGGCAAAAAGATATGGAGGCTATACGCCGGGTGATTTCGGACTCCGGCTTGGGAAACAGGATTCGCGTATTCAAGGATTTCCATTCTGTCCGTAAAACCATCGATAAGATGGAAACGTTTGATGTATTTATCGGCCAGAAATTGCACTCGGTCATTCTGGCGTGTTGCGCCAACCGCCCTTCCATCATGGTGGAGTACCGGCCCAAGTGCCGTGACTTTATGGCCAGCATGGATCTGGAAAGCTGGACAGTCCGCACCGATGAGTTTGCGCCGGCCGGGGTGAAAGCGATGGTGGAAGCGCTTTACGGCCAGAAAATTTATTACACACGGAAGATTCACGAAATGGCTTCGTATTACCAAAATAAGTTATTTCGCGAATCGCAAAAATTAATGGAGGCCGTTTTATGAAAGTCAGCGTGGTGATCCCTACATTGAATCGTCCCGGATTTTTGAAAAATACCTTGGAATCGCTTAAACGCCAAACCCGTCTGCCGGACGAAGTGATCGTGGTGGACCAAAGCACAGACGGCGAGACAGAAAAAATCGTGCGCGAGTACGGTTATTCATACGTATTTCAAGCCGAAAAAAGTTGCGCGCGCGCCCGTAACCGCGGACTGAGGCAAGCCGCCGGAAATTTTATCAGTTTCGTGGATGACGATGTGGTGCTCCATGACGATTATTTCGAAAAAGCGCTGGAGGCATTCCGTGACCCGGCTATTGGCGGGGTTTCCGGATGCGTGGAACTGCGCGTGCGTCCCAAAGGATGGAAGTGGGCGCTGCGGCGGATTCTGTTATGGGTATTTATGCTGGATCATTTCAATGCCCGGATGACCTGGTCGGGATTCGGTCATCCGTTTTGTGATGTGGATAGCCGCGAAATTAAAAAACCCCGCTACGTAGAATTGATCTCCGGCTACAACATGATTTTTCGAAGAAAATGTCTGGAACAGGAATGTTTCGATTCGTGGTTTTCCGGATACAGCTTCCGTGAAGACGCCGAGCTGACGTATCGCGTATCCAAAATCACCAAACTCAAACTTATTCCGGATGCAAAATTCCGGCATGTGAACGCCTTGTCCAATCGCCTAGACCCTGTAGCGCTCAAGCAGATGCAAATCCGCAATTATTATTACGTATTCCGCAAGCATCGTCCCGATAATTTATTTTTTCATGTGCTTTTCGGTTATTCGGTTTTCGGATTGCTGTTGATTGATTTTCTAGAGGCGATATTGAACCGGGATCCGGAGAAGATGGCCAAGCTCAAGGCAGCCGTTTCAGTTTGCTCAAAACTGGTTTCTAAAAATAACTTTAAGAAACTTAAGAAAAGAAAACGCTGGCATTTGCGTCACTCGATACCTCAAAAAATCAAGGTACTGCACATCATTAAAACCCTGAATTTGGGTGGCGCCGAGGCCAATCTCTATAACCTGGTGACCCATATGGATAAAGATCGCGTGGAGGTTCACGTGGCGTATTCGTACGGGGGTGAAATAGAAAGCCGTTTTCGTGAAACGGATGTGCGGCTCTATAAATATGCTGAGGAAAATCACCGGATAAAAAGCCTTGATAGCTTGAAAATTATTTGGCGCCTGGCCCGGTATATTCGCAAAAATAAAATACAGATTGTGCACACACACAACTTTAATGCGCATCTGTGGGGTCTTGCGGCCGCCCGGCTTACCGGAACCAAACTGGTTGAGCATGTGCATGATTTCCGCTACACGCATCCCGAAGATTTCAGAAAGAGGCGGGGCACTACGCGTCAATTCGGCTACGCCAGATATTTGAAGCATTTATCCAATCGGGTGATTGTGCTCACCCGGGAAAACCGTGATTTTCTCGTTCACAATCACTTTTATCCGAAAGAAAAAATCCAAAAAGTCTATAACGGAATTCCTGCTGCCCGGCACCAGCCGCTGGATTCTTTCTGCGCATCGAGGGTCCGGACCCGCGCAGGCATTCCGCCCAACGCCCGGGTAGTGCTGACGGCGGCGCGTATCGCTCCCGAAAAAAATATCGATCTCATTTTCCGGATTGCCCCCCGGGTCATCGAGCACGTACCCGATGTATTTTTTGTGATCGCAGGCGACGGGCCCTTGCTTGAATCTTTCCGCATGCACTTGATTGAAATGGAGCTCGAAGAACACGTGCGGCTTCTGGGATTTTATCCGAACACGGAAGAGCTTTTGGCTGTTTCGGATATTTTCCTCCTGCCCTCCTTTTTAGAGCTTCATTCTATAGCGCTTCTGGAAGCGATGAGCATGAAAGTGCCCGCCGTAATTTCTGAAGGGGTGGGATGCCACGGAGAGTTCATCGAGAGTTGGAAAAGCGGTGTGCTCGTCAATCCGTATTCCGATCAGGGATGGGCCGAGTCCATGGTGCGTCTTTTGGGGAATGAAAATCTCCGCCGTGAAATCGGAGAAAACGGATATCAAATTTGCATGAGGCAATTCAATATCCGCCAGGCTGTTAAAAAAATCGAGAATTCTTATGCAGAGCTTATCTATTCTTAGGCCTTCTATTTGGCTGGTTGTGTTGATGAGTTTGGCGGCCGGCGCGGCGCTCATCGTCAGTGCCCCGCTTGCGGAGCGGAATATTTTATATTTGTTCGCCTCGCCGGCTATTTTCGCCGTGCTGGTTCTTTCTATTTTCAGGCCCGAAACCGTGCTGGCCTTGGTGCTTTTTACCCGGGTGCTTCTGGATCCGGTTCTGAACCAAACTAAAATGGGATGGATGGGAGCCGATTTCGGTCTGGGCGCTTTTATCAACTTGCTGATTATTTTTCTGGCCGCCGTTTTGATTGCCAGAAAGCCGGATGTCATTCGGCAATACACGGCGTGGAAGGCATGGGCCTTTTATTTGTTTATTTGTTTGATCGCTATTTTCACGAGCCCGGTTAAAATCCAGGCGATGAAATTATTTTTGAATTTGTTCACTTATTTTTGCATGGCGGCCATTCCCTTCGCCCTCATTCAGAACAGCCGGGAAAAATCCGGTTGGCTCAGGCTCTTGCTGTGGACCACGGCGCTTCCTGTGCTGTATGCCCATTTCGATCTACTGCGCGGCGGCCGCTTTTATGAAGAGGGATTGATGCGTATTACCGGAACTTTTTCTCATCCGAATATTTTGGGGTTTTATTTGCTGTTTGTGATTGTCCTGGTTTTCAATGCGCTCAAGAATCCCACGCGCCCGTATGGAATCATTTCCCGGAATCTGTTGCGTCTTTATTTATTGGATGTGATTGTTTTATTGATCGCCACTAAATCCAGAAATGCCTGGCTGGGCGCGTGGTTATTTTTCCTTTTCTACGGGCTTTTTCGAAATAGAAAGTATTTCTTTTTGTGTCTGGCGGCTCCCATTATTTTCGCTTTTATTCCGCCGGTGGCCGATCGCATTCAGGATCTGTTTCAGAATACCGGCGGCACACTGCGCAGCGATTTGAACTCTTTTGCCTGGAGATGGGAGCTGTGGAAAAGGGCATGGGAGCATATCTGGCAAAATCCGGTATTGGGATACGGTTTGGCCTCGTTCAAACCGCTCTCCGTGAATTTCTTTCCAACGTATGTAGGCGTGGCGCCTCACAATACCTGGATTGAAACCTTATTTGAAAGCGGTGTTGTGGGCCTTACGGCATTTGTAACCGTTTTTCTTTTTATCTTTAAAGATCTGTGGAAAGGCATGACTCGGTGGGTAGGACAAAATTCAAATGAATGCGCGCTGGCAGCGGCTTACTTCATCAGCTATTTCATTTCATGCGCCGCCGACAACATGCTCTATTACCTGGCGTTTAATTGGTATTTTTTGTTTTTTATCGGGGTCATTCTCAAGTCTTCTAAAACTCAGGAGGCTCTATGAAAGTTTCTATTGTGATTCCTTCGTATAACTCGTTTCCCACGATCAGCTACACCTTTCGCGGCTTGCGCGCGCAAACCTGCGCGCAGTCTATTTTGGAGGTGATTGTGGTGGATTCTTCCGATGACGGCAAAACAGCGCTCTTCTTGCGCTGCGCCGCTTTAAACAATATCAAAATAATCCATCCGGGCGTTCACGTGATGCCTGCCACGAGCCGGAATATCGGCGCGCGTATGGCGCAAGGAGATGTGGTCGCATTTTTGGACGCAGACACCTGCCCGGAGCCGGATTGGCTGGAGCAAATCATAAAGGCTTATAAAGAAGGCTGCTGGTTGGGCGGCGGGGCCGTAGCGCTTCCGGAATTTCAAAGCAAAAAAATGATTGCCGCGGCCCAATTATTTCTTGAATTCAACGAATTTATCGGGGCGCAAGGAGAAAACAAAATAAGAAGAGAAAAGAAATTTGTCCCTTCCTGCAATCTTTTTTGCGATCGAAAACTGTTTCATGAAATCGGAGGGTTTCCGCAGATTCGCGCCTGTGAGGATGTGATGTTTGGCATGGAGGCCGGTAAAAAAACTACGGTTTGGTTTGTGCCCGAGGTCCGGGTGATGCACATTTTCCGCGAAGCGCCGGTTCATTTTCTAGCCAATCAAATGCTTTTGGGGCGCTATGCGCTTCTTCATAGACAAAATATGGAATACTCAAAATTTTATTGCCGTGGTTTGTGGCCTCTTGTGTTTTTGCCCGGTTTTATGGGGATCAAGTTTCTGAGAATCGCAGCCAGGATGTTCCGCGAGCACGTGGGTATGATTCCCAGATTTTGTATTGTCTTGCCTGTATTTTTATGCGGGCTTTTTTCATGGGGCGCAGGATTTGCGCGCGGGGCGGTTTATGGAAATGAGAATTAAAAGTACACTTGTTCTAATAGTGTTGTTTGCACTCTCCCTGGTTTTTAATCCGCGCCTAAGTTTTGCCTCAGCATCCGGGCCTCATTGGGAATTCGCGGGCTGGTATGGAGGCGGATTTTATCCGGCGGTGGAATTTTCCAATTCGGATAAAAATACGGTGTATTTGACTTCGGATGTAGGCGGAATCTGGAAAAGCAAAAATTTAGGTGGAAACTGGCAATGTATCAACCGCGGGTTGGGGCAACTTTCTGTCTACTGCCTGGCTATTTCAGCCAGCCGCCCGGAACTGATTTATGCGGGCACGAAAGAAGGGTTGTTCGTTTCCCGTAACGGAGGCGGCATTTGGCGGAAGTGTCACACGCTCAACGGGAAAATTGCTTTTGAACGGTCTCAAAGCCGCCGCAGCATCGCCTTAGCGCCCCAAAGTCCCGAAACGGTTTATGTGGGGACGGCAGGCGGCTCTGTTTTTTATTCGGGCGATTATGGACAAAACTGGAAAACCCTTTCCAAAGAGCACCCTTTACGTGAAAAAAAACCGATTACGGCTTTGGCGCTGACTCCGGACGGCAAATTTTTATTTGCCGCTTCCGCATCGGGATTGGCGCGATATTCCTTTGAAAACCGGCATTGGCAAGTGCTCAAGCCGGGAGAGCTGGCGCCTGTTCGTGACTTACTCATTCTCTCGAAATCCGGCGAAGTGATGGCTGCAGGGAAAAACGTCTTATTCATTTCTCCGGATACCGGCCAACATTGGATGGTATCAAAGCCTCTGCCTGTTTCTGGCGCCTTAATCAATTCGATTTCCGTTTATGAATCCGAGGACAACACGCTTCTTGCCTGCGCTTGGGAAAAAGACTGGAAAGGCGGAGTGATGCTGAGCCGGAGCAAGGGCATGGAGTGGAGCGCCGCTGATGCCGACATGTTTGCGGACACGCACGCAAATCCCACACGCCTGTGGGCCAAAGCAGGGGGCAGGACCGCCTCAGTGCGCATTAGCCCCTTCTCGCCTGAAATCATTCTACGCACCGATTGGTGGGGCGTATGGCGAAGTGATAACGGAGGAGTGAGCTGGAAAGAAAAAATTAGAGGCGCGCCTAATACCGTGGGCTCGGATATTGTTTTTGATTCAACGAATAATCTATATGTGGCCGCCATGGATAACGGCCTTTATAAAAGCCGGGATGGGGGAAAAAGTTACGAGGCCGTTTTTCCGGCACAAAAATTTCAAAAAAATCTGCATGGCCATATTTGGCGGGTTTTGATTTTGGATAAAAAAGGAGAGCATATCGTGGCTACTTCTTCTCCCTGGGAAGAAGATGTAAATCAAGTAGTGTTAACCACGGATGGAGGAAAGAATTTCGAGATCATCCGCCGAGGCCTTGCTCAGAACAGATCGAAAAAAGGCACGGTATGGCATGAAGGATATCCGCGTGCCTTGGCTCGAGACCCAAAAAATCCGAATCAACTTTATTTAGGTATCGATGGGGAAGATGGCGGCGGGCTTTTTATCTCCCGAGACGCGGGGCGAAGCTGGAAGCGCTCGGAGGGTCAGCCGGATTCGAAAGCAATTTATAACGGACTGGCGGTAGATCCGTTTGATTCCAGTAGAATTTTTTGGGCCGCTTGCGGGCAAAAGGGCGGCGTTTATTTATCAGAGGACGGGGGAAACTCGTGGAAGCTGATTTTTTCCGAAATGAAATGGATTTTTGATATGGCCGTAGCCGGTGACGGCACTCTCTACATCAGCGGAAGTGGAAAAGGAAATCGGGCGTCGCTCTATATTTCCAAAAACCGGGGGCGCGACTGGAGGCTTTTGTTCGGTGTGCCGGAGGCAGAAGCTATGGAAGCCATAGCGCTTCATCCGCAAAATCCGGATACACTTGCCGTGAGCACGGAACATTGGTGCGGCCGCTCGGGCGGTGGAATTTTTTTGACACAAAATGGAGGTAAAACCTGGAAAGAGATTACCGGCAACTTGCCTCAGGGCACTGGGGCAGCGGCCATGACATTCTCGCCAAACGGTTCTTACCTATATCTTTCACGATTTGCGGGGTCTGTCTATAGAACAAAGGTGGGAAACTAGCTATGCATCGATTTGAAAAAAACAATATTTGCGGCGTCCCCATCGATATTGCTTCTATGCAAGAAACTGTGCAGGCCGTTGACTCATTGATTGGGCAAAGGAAGCCCGCATATGTGGTGACTCCCAATACGGATCATATTATCCGCCTGCAACACGACGGCATTTTGCAAGAGGCGTATCGCAAGGCTGCCTTAGTTGTTCCGGATGGAATGCCGCTTGTTTGGGCTGCTCATTTCCTGGGGCATCCGTTTAAAGGCCGGGTGGCGGGCTCGGATCTTTTTTTCGAACTATGCGCGCTCGCGCAAGCAAAAGGGCACAAAATATTTTTATTAGGCGGCAAAGGCGATACAGCTCGAATAGCCAAAGAAAATCTCGAAAAAAAATATCCGGGAATCCAAATTGTGGGAGCCTATTCGCCCTCGATGAACTTTGGGCGCGACGCAGAGGAAAATGCGCAGATCCTCGCTAGGATCGGCGAGGCGCGCCCCGATATTTTGTTTGTGGGTGTGGGTTGTCCTAAACAGGAAAAGTGGCTTCTCGAGAAGTGTGAATGCTCAGGGGTTCCGGTGAGCCTGGGCATTGGCGCTTCTATTGATTTTGCTGCCGGTGCATTGCCTCGCGCGCCTCGATGGATGAGACACTACGGACTGGAATGGTTTTGGCGCTTAGCGATGGAACCCGGCCGGTTGTGGAAACGATATTTGGTGGAAGATATGAAATTTTTTTGGCTGGTGTGGCAGCAGAAATATCAGGGACGGTTCTCTTAAGGAGAACCGTCCCTATTAATTAAATTTAAAGGTCATCGGTTATGTTTAAAAACGCCCCGGCATTTTTTAAGCGAGTGCTTCTCGTTTCCGATCTGATTTTAGTGACGCTGGCCTTTTATGTAGGCTATCAGGTCCGCGATTCTATAGGTCTTTTTTATGGGGGTGACTTGGTGGGCATGCTCTATCCTTTTGAAAAATATCTTAAATTACTCCCCTTGGTGCTTTCTGTGTGGGCCGCCGGTCTCTGGTTTTCCGGAAGTTATGATTCTTTTCGCGGCCGCGGATTTTTTGATCTGACTTTTGGTGTATGCAAGGCCGGAGTCATTGCCACGCTTCTTTTTGGCGGCGCTGCTTATTTATTGAGGCTGGAGTTTGTAAGCCGTATCTTTATCTCTGTTGTATTTTTCAGCGCCGGGGCGCTCCTAGTTGCAGAAAGACTCGTGCTGTTTATTTTAATGAGCTATTTTCGCAGGCGCGGATATAACACGCGGCGCGTGCTCATCGTGGGAACGGGGCGGCGCGCGTGCGAATTTGCAGAGCTTTTGGCCCGTCATCCGGAGTGGGGGCTTGTGATTGTGGGATTCATCGACAAGGACCGTGATAGGGTGGGAAAAACTATTTTGGGCGCCAAAGTGATCGGCGACATTTCCGATATACGCAAATTTATCACCAAGATTGTCATCGATGAAGTGTTCTTCATCGTGCCCCATGCCTGGATACAAGATATTCAGCAGCCGATGCTGTATTGCGAGGAACTTGGAAAACGGGTGAATGTAGCTATTGACTATTTTAAGCTCAAGAAATTTGCAAGGCCCAGGCAATATGAATTAGCGCAGTTTCATTTGTTAACTTTTGAAACGACTTCCGATGATTTGATTCAGCTTTTCCTGAAACGCTTGATGGATATTGTTGCTTCCGGCGTCGCGCTCTTCGTGCTTTCACCTTTATTTATTGTGATTGCGCTCTCCATCAAAGCCGCATCGAAGGGGCCCGTATTTTTTAGTCAAATGCGTTCGGGGCTCAACGGCCGTACATTCAAGCTGTACAAGTTTCGGACCATGGTGCCGGATGCGGAAGCACGCTTGGCCGGCCTGAGACGTTTGAATGAAATGAGAGGGCCCGTATTTAAAATGGCCAACGACCCGCGCCTCACGCCCATCGGAAAATTTTTGCGCACCACGAGTTTGGACGAACTGCCGCAGCTTCTGAATGTGTTCAACGGGGATATGAGCTTGGTGGGCCCGCGCCCGCCGATTCCCAAAGAAGTGGAGCGCTACACGCCTTGGCAAAGAAGAAGGCTTTCAATGCGCCCCGGCATTACCTGTATTTGGCAGGCCTGCGGCCGCAACCGCATCACCGATTTCGATACCTGGATGAAAATGGATTTGGCCTATATTGACCGCTGGTCGCTCTGGCTCGATATCAAGCTGCTTTGTAAAACCATCCCCGCCGTGCTCCTCAGCGCAGGCGCGAAGTAATTAGAAAAAATATTATTTCCATTTTATGATGGGTACTTCTTCTGTTATTCTTCCAT
>JACQQR010000257.1 GCA_016206875.1 Candidatus Omnitrophota bacterium | reverse complement strand
GAAATATCCAGGAGATTGCCGATTCGTGAAGGCATAGTTTTGAAAAACCAGATATGAGAAACGGGAGCCACTAATTCGATATGTCCCATGCGCTCGCGGCGCACCTTGGCTTGGGTGACTTCGACACCGCAGCGATCGCATACCACACCTTTGTGCTTGATACGCTTATATTTTCCGCAAGCGCATTCCCAATCCCGTGTGGGCCCAAAAATCCGTTCGCAAAACAAGCCGTCTTTTTCGGGTTTCAGCGTACGATAGTTAATGGTTTCCGGTTTTTTTACTTCACCCTTTGACCATTTACGGATCACTTCCGGAGAAGCAATTTTTATCGTTACCGCATCAAAAGCATTCATGTCGATTTTCATTGACTTACCCCTTTAGTTTCCAGCTCCCGTTTTGCTTTGATAAATTCTCTATCACGAAACGCCTCATTTTTAATAGGGACAATGTCCAAAGCCAAACTTTGAAGCTCTTTGACAAGCACATTAAAGGATTCAGGCGTTCCGGGATGAAGGGCATTTTCTCCTTTAACAATGGCTTCATAAACCCGTGTACGGCCGATTACATCGTCGCTTTTCACTGTCAAAAGTTCCTGCAATGTAAACGCAGCCCCATAAGCCTCAAGCGCCCACACTTCCATTTCTCCGAATCGCTGGCCGCCGAACTGCGCCTTGCCCCCCAGCGGTTGCTGTGTAACCAGTGAATACGGACCAATCGAGCGGGCGTGGATTTTATCATCTGCCAAGTGTGCCAATTTCAGCATGTAAATATAGCCTACGGTGACTTTTTGATCGAAAGGCTCACCCGTGTGGCCATCATACAATTGAATTTTGCCGTCTGCGGGGAGATTGGCTTGCTTAAGAAGCTGTTTGATTTCTTGCTCCTTAACTCCGTTGAACACCGGCGTTTCAATATTGAAACCCAATACCTTGGCCGCCCAACCCAAATGCGTTTCCAGGATTTGTCCTACATTCATGCGTGAAGGAACACCCAGGGGATTCAAAACAATATCCACAGAAGTTCCGTCGGGAAGAAAGGGCATGTCCTCGTCGGGAAGAATCTTGGCGATCACGCCTTTATTTCCATGGCGCCCGGCCATCTTATCTCCCACGGACAGCTTCCTTTTAGAAACCACATACACCACTACCTTTTTAATCACACCGGGAGGAAGCTCATCTCCTTTTTTCACACGATCAATTTCACGGGCGCGTTCCTCGACCAGCTCGTCGATTTCATCGCCCCACACCCGGGAAACTTTGCGAATGCTTTCTTCGGCCTCCGCATCATCTTCAATCCGAATGGAATCAAAGTCGCATTCTTCAAGCTTTTTGAGATCTTTTTTCTCAAACACTTTACCGGACTTCATGATTTCCTCGCCCAGCACATCGTCCAAAAGAGGCTCTGCGAGTTTCTTTCCCACAATCAGGGCGGAAACTTTGTTGTAGCGCTCGCGTTTCAGCGCTTCAATCCGGTGATGATATTTTTCCTTGATTTCATTGATCTCTTTTAATTCTTGACGCTTCTCTTCTCTGGTTTTAGGCTTGGATTCTTTCCTTTGGAAGACCTTCACATCCACCACAATGCCTTCTACTCCGGGAGGAACCGACAAAGAAGCATCACGCACGTCCCCTGCTTTTTCTCCAAAAATTGCGCGGAGCAATTTTTCTTCCGGAGAAAGTTCGGTTTCCGTCTTTGGAGTAATTTTCCCGGCAAGGATATCACCGGGTTTCACTTCCGCTCCGACCCGAATGACTCCTTCTTCATCCAGATCCTTCAGCGCATCTTCCCCTATATTCGGTATATCGCGAGTGATTTCTTCGTTGCCTAACTTCGTATCACGAGCCTCAATTTCAAATTCTTCGATATGAATTGAGGTGTAGATATCATCCCGGACAAGGCGCTGGCTGACCAAAATAGCGTCTTCGAAGTTGTATCCGCGCCAAGGAAGGAAAGCGACCAGGATATTTTTGCCTAACGCAAGTTCGCCACCTTGAGTGGCGGCGCCATCGGCAAGGATCTGACCTCTTTTGACTTTCTCTCCCTCCGTAACTAAAGGATGCTGATTGATACAAGTGCCGGCATTGGAACGTTCAAACTTCTTCAATTTATACACCAGATCATCAATATGAATTTCACTGGCGGAAACAAATTTGACAGTTCCTTTTTCTTTAGCGATTAACGCAGCGCCCGAATCTTTTGCCACTCGGTGTTCCATTCCGGTTCCAACCAGTGGAGATTCAGTTTCAAGCAGCGGAACCGCCTGCCGTTGCATGTTTGAACCCATCAAAGCGCGATTGGCGTCGTCATGCTCAAGAAACGGAATCAAGGAAGCGGCCACGCTGACAAGCTGCTTGGGTGAAACATCCATGTAATCTAATTTGTCTTTGGTTACTTTTGGAAAGTCTCCGCGAAAGCGCGAATCAATTCTTTCATCCAAAAAATTCCCCTTCGAATCAATTCTTGCGTTGGCCTGAGCAATCGTATATTTATCTTCGATGTCCGCCGTTAAATAATCAATCTTTTCAGTCACGCGGCCTTTTTCCACACGGCGATACGGACTTTCCAAAAAGCCGATTTCGTTGACCTGGGCAAAAGTGCTTAAAGAAGCAATCAAGCCGATATTGGGACCTTCAGGGGTTTCAATAGGACAAATACGGCCATAATGAGACGGATGCACGTCTCTGACTTCAAAACCCGCCCGCTCCCTGGACAAACCGCCCGGCCCTAGAGCACTGAGACGGCGCTTATGCGTGAGCTCGGCGAGTGGGTTGGTTTGATCCATGAACTGGCTGAGCTGACTGCGTCCAAAAAAATCTTTAATCGAAGCGGAAACCAATTTGGGATTGATTAAATTGTGCGGCATCACCGAATCTAAATCATAAATCGACATACGTTCGAGCGCGGAACGTTTCATGCGAGCCAAACCGACACGGAATTGGTTTTGGAGCAATTCTCCCACCGAGCGGACCCTGCGATTACCCAGGTGATCGATATCATCCACACGAATCCCGCCATCTTTTAGCTGGAGCAATGCTTTTAATGCCTGAATAATATCTTCGGGCTTTAGGCAATATTCATCCAAACTTGTGTTCAATTTCAACTTGCGGTTCAGCATAAAGCGGCCGACCCTGCCCAAATCATACCGGCTGATGTCAAAAAATAATTTTTTCACCAGGTCCTCGGCGCTTTCTTTTGTTGGAGGATCTCCGGGGCGAATTCTTTTATAAATGGCGATTTGCGCTTCTTCAGAATTATGGTAGGGATCTTTTTCAAGTGTGTTCATCAAGGAAATTTCATCGGAGGGAAGTTTCACGATACGAAGTTCATTTACGCCATGGGTGATAAAATATTCTAAAAGCTCACGGGTAAGCCGGGCGCCGCCCTCAGCAATCACATCCTTTGTTTCAGGATTGACCACTTCCTTAGCCAAATAATGACTCTCTAATTTTTTAAAGGAAGCGCGGGTAAAATCAGTAACTTTTTCTACTTCATAGACGGCTTTGAGAATATCGTAGTTGGTGGAGAAACCCACAGCACGCAGCAGTGTCGTAGCGAGAATTTTCCGGCGCCTATCAATATAGGCATACAAGATGTCATTGATATCCGCTTCAAATTCCACCCAGGCTCCCCGGTAAGGAATAATGCGAACACTATAAATTTTCTTGCCGCTGGGATGGAGGGTTTCTTCCAGCGAAATTCCCGGCGAACGGTGGAGCTGGCTCACCACAACGCGCTCAGCGCCATTAATGATGAAGGTTCCGGTTTCTGTCATGAAAGGAAGCTCTCCCATGTACACTTCCTGCTCTTTGGCGATCCCTTTACGAAGCAGCCGGAGTTGTACTTTTAGAGGCGCCGCATAGGTCATGCCCCTTTTATGACATTCAGCGATTGAATATTTTGGCTTTCCAAGCGTGTAGCCTACATACTCAAGGCGGCAAGTTCCGTCAAAGCTTTCGATAGGAAAGCAATCCTGGAATGCCGCATCCAATCCCTGCTTTTTTCTGCGTTTCCGGGGCCTGTCCAACTGGAGAAACTGATCATAAGACTTGATTTGAATTTCCACCAAATTCGGAAGTTCCATGCAATCCGGAATTTTGGCAAAAGACTTGCGTTCCTTAACTTCAGTCATATAAGGCCTTTTCCTTTTCTGGGATTTTGTGGAATTGAGATACGATTCGGATATAGGAAATTATTCCATTTCCACACACGACCAAACCGAAATCAATAATCTTTTTATTGTGACTATTTAATCTCAACCTTTGCGCCGGCAGCTTCCAGGGCCTTCTTAATTTTATCCGCTTCTTCTTTCGTGACGCCCTCTTTTACATTCTTGGGAGCGCCTTCAACAAGATCCTTGGCTTCTTTGAGCCCCAGGCTGGTTACGCCGCGCACTTCCTTAATTACATTGATTTTGTTGGCCCCCGCCTCTTTCAAAACCACTGTAAAAGAGGTTTTTTCTTCCTGAGCGGCTTGGGCACCACCCCCTGCTCCGGCTCCTGGCGCGGCAACAGCTACAGCTGCTTGTGCCGAAACTCCAAACTTTTCTTCAAGAGCCTTCACAAGATTTGCGAGTTCTATTACGGTAAGCTCCTCAACGGCAGTAAGAATTTTCTGACTCTTCTCGGATAATTCCATGTGTCCTTTCCTTTCTTCTTTTTGCTTTTCTTCCACTTGTGCAGCCAACTGTTCACTCATTGGTCTTTCCTCCCTTTGGTCGCTATGTAAAGCCGTTCTCATAAAATTTCTAAAATTTTTCTACTCACCCTGGGGCGCCTCGGCCGGAGCCGCTTGGCTCTCACCTTTTTTCCTGGCAATTTCGTTTACCACCACCACGAAAGACCGGACGATTGCATGTAAGGTCAAGACAAAACCTGTGATCGGAGACTTAACTCCTGTCACTACTTTAGTGAGCAGCTCTTTTTTACCAGGGAGCTTTGCCAGTTCCGTTATGTAGGCTTTTTCAAAGGCGCGGCCTTCGATAAAGGCGCCCTTTAACTTGAAGGACTCTTCTTTTTCTTTTGCAAAAGTCACCAAAACTTTGGAAACTTTTTGAGGCTCCTCTACGCAGGTTGTTATCAGTGTTTGCCCCTCGATAAATGCGGCCGAATCTTGTACCGCATCCCCCAAAACCCTTCTAAGCAATGTGTTTTTTACCACCGTGCAATGAGCGGCTTCTTTTTGAAGGTTTTGACGAAGAGCGCTCACATCGCCTGCGGAAAGTTTGCTAAATTGAGCAAAAAAAACATACGGTTTATGCTCTACCTTTTTAGTCAACTCCTTTAACATAACCTGTTTTTCAACATTAGGCATTTTCTAGCTCCATCAATTCATAGCACCATCAAGCGGCCAAAGAGGTTACTTCTAATGTAAGCCCCGGACCCTGTGTGGTAGCTATGGATACGGTTTTAATAAACGCCCCTTTGACTGAAGAAGGTCTTTGTTCCAATAGGGTTTTATAAATGGATTGGGCATTTTCCCGGAGGGCATTTTCAGTAAATGATATTTTGCCGCAAATGACGTGTAATCCGCCTGTTTTATCGCTTTTAAACTCAATTTTTCCTTTTTTGATTTCTTTTACCGCTTTCGCCACATCCGGTGAAACGGTTCCGGCTTTGGGCGAGGGCATTAAACCTTTCGGACCCAACACTCTTCCCAGTTTGCTAAGGTCACGCATCATGTCCGGATGGGCTACCAGAACATCAAAATCAATCCAGCCCTCCTGAATTTTTGAAATATACTCATCGGCTCCCACATAATCAGCGCCTGCGGTCTGGGCCGCCTTGGCTTCTTCCCCTTTGCAAATGCAAAGAACTTTCACGGCTTTCCCGGTTCCATTCGGAAGCTGAACTGTCCCGCGCACATTTTCTTCAGCCTTGGCTGTATCCACACCCAACTGAATATTCAGCTCTACCGATTCGTCATATTTACTTTTGGGGAACTGTTTTAAAATGGCAAGGGCCTCGTTTAACGGATACCGCTTCTTTGCATCAACCCCTTTTGCCCTCTCCTGGTAACGCTTGCTCCTTTTCTTCACATTCACTCCTCCGAAAATTGTGTCCTGGGTCTGCGCCTCCGGTGAGAAAGCCTGCCGGGGTGAGGCTATCGGGGAAAGGCAACTCCCTTCCCCAATGCTTATTTCACAATTTCAATACCCATGCTGCGTGCTGTGCCTTCCACGATACGCATCGCTGCCTGAATATTGGTGGTATTCATATCACTTAATTTATCTTTGGCTATTCTTTCAACATCTTGCACCGTAAGCTTCCCGATTTTCAAACGGTTGGGCTGGCCGGATGCTTTGGCAATACCCGCCATTTTTTTGAGCATGACGGCAACGGGCGGAGATTTAAGAATAAAACTAAAAGATTTATCTTCATAAACGGTGAGAACCACGGGAAGAATCGTGCCCTGCTTATCCTGAGTCTTGGCGTTGAATTGCTTGCAAAATTCCATAATATTAACGCCGTGCTGGCCTAAGGCCGGGCCAATCG
>JACQQR010000256.1 GCA_016206875.1 Candidatus Omnitrophota bacterium | reverse complement strand
GATTCTGTCTGGCGTTCAAAAAGCATTCGTCCGTCCTGGGGGGCTTGCCCAACGTCTTCGAGATATTCGAAATGCGGCGGCAGAACATCAAAAAGAAATTTTGGAAGGAGACCCGGCATTAGGCACGGAATCTTTGCTCGAACAGTTGTCTCGTTCCATACCCGCCGACAATTCGCTTGCCGGGGCCCAGCGCAATTTTCACAACGCCCACCAGGAAGCCCTCAAGCTCATCCAAGAATACAGCAAACACGCAAAGGGCAAAAAAATTGACCGGCAGGAAACCGCCCGGTTCTACCTCGATAAACTGACCCAAACTTCAGAAGAAACACGCCGCAAGCGCGACCGGCTGAAAGAAGAAGTCATCCTGCGCGCTCTTGCCCGCGACGGCGAAGTGCCTGAGGCTGTTTTAGCGGAGATGCCCGAGGCGCTGCGTGAAGAATATGCGCGCGATAGCGCAGCATTTCGCGTTCGTGAAAAATTGCGGCACACATCTTTCAAGCAGCAAGCATTATCGGCTGTTCTCGCACCCGGTGCGATCAATACGCAAGATCCGACTGAAGATAAAATTATTGAACGGACCATAAATATTTTGGATTTAAACGCGGGGCAAGTGATCCGGCGCCAATCGGCCGCGCAGACCGAGCGTGAACTGATTGAGCTTTTTTCACCTATCGTGCCGCAGGCTGGTCATGAAGCGCTTCGTAGCCTCGCCCACGATGCCGCTCTCCGCCGATATCCGGCAGGGATTTTCCTGGACCGTCTGCGCGAAGTTGAAAAGGATCGGGAAAAATTACTTCAGACAGAAGACCCGGTGCAGGCCTTGCAGAAGATTCGTGAAAACTATCATTATCCCTCCACATTTCAGGCGATGAAGGACGCGCAAGAAGAAGTGATTCACTTGACCTCACGCTCGCATCCTGTGGTGGGGAGAAATGCGCAAAAAATTTCTGAAGTCCGTACCCAACTTTCGCTGGCGAAACGCCAGGGGCATTTTCTCGGTTTTGTGCGCTATTTCTTTGAGAAACTTTCTTATGGATGGAGCTGGCCGGGCATTCTTGTAGGCACGACGCTGTTTACGCTGATTTTTGCTTTTGCCGCAAAGATTTTCTACGCCTATTTCGCGCATTGGGTCCTTCCTTATTTGTCGTTCAACGGCGAGGGGGCCAATGAGCAGGTTTTATTCCAATTAGGCGTGCAAGAAATATCGGCCTCACAGCTTAATTTTGGATTGATGCCGCTGGCTGTGGCGGGAGTTCTCGTGTCTCTTTATTTCCTGCGCGACTGGATTGTCAAGGCGTTCGGAAGGGAAGGATTGTGGCGTCCTTTCTCTGCCCGTGAAACGGCGCTTTCCTATATATTGCTTGCGCTGATTACTTTTGTGTTCATTCCATCGATTTCACTCTTCTCGCTCTTCACTTGGGCAGTGCCTCTCAACCTGGCTGTTTTTGCGCTTCTTTTTATTCTCGCTCCCGGGCTGCTGTATGTGCCCATTCTCGTGATTGCCATTTTGAGCCTCCCTGTGCGCATTCTCAAAGACATCTTGCATATATTCTCCGGCAATTGGAAACGGACCTTTCCGGGAATTGCGCTCGCCGGCTTCCTATTTATAGGGGGGCATGCCATGGAATCTTATGTGCAGGCCAAAAAACAGGAAGAGTCGGACCGGGAAGCCCGGGTGCAGGTGGAGTTAGTAAAAGAACTGTCCGTGAAAAGGCAAAGAGAAGAGGTGGGCCAGGACATTCGCACGGCCGCGGACCAATGGACTCGAGACATTACGGCAGAGATCGGGAGCACGCTTGTTACGGATCGCAAACGGCTGGAAACCATGCGGGATCATCTCCATAGGCTTATTGGGGAATTGGGGAAGGAAAAAGAAAGACAGAAAAATCAGGCATCCCGTGCTGGAAAGAAAGCGGCGCAGTTGGAAGAAAAGCTTTACAACTTGGAAAAAAATATCAACCAGCTAGAAGGCCGGATAGAACGCAAAGAGGCGGCGCAAAAGCGGCTTGCCAAGGAGCGCCAAAGTTTTGAAGAGGAAACACGTGAGCTCGCCCAAGCTGATTTTGCCGCCCGCTTACGCGCTCAAATTCCGCGTTACATTGCCGCCCATGAGGTACGGCCCGAAGCCTCCGAACTGCTGCGCCTTTCTCCGGAATTTGTAGACACTTTCGCCGGAGGGCTGATTCGTAATTATGAAAAAATCGAGGCGCAGGAGGCGATAAAAGCGCCCGAGGCCCGCGCGAATGAAGAAGTGATTTTAGAAAAGGCGATTCAAGCAACTTTAAAGTCTGCTGAGTTGATGGGCGCTGCTAGATATACTGCGCTGCAAATCCTGGGCTCGATTACGAAAGAAATCAAAATCAAAAGAGCCCCAAAAGCGGAAGAAGCAGCAAGCCCTGCCGTCGGGGCTCCGAAGGAAGAAGCTAAGCCTGAAGAGGCTAAGCCCGAGGATAAGAAAAAAGCGCCCGCACGCGGGACGCGAATCGGCCAAGTTCTCGAAGAGGAAGTCATAGAATCAGGCCCTTGGCCTCATGGAATCCCTGTGCGCTCCTACGAAGAAGCCCTTGAGCGGTTCGGCGGCATTGCTTGCCCGCCGGAAACCGAAGCGGCGGGTCAACCGGTGACTTTTGAGAATCTTACTTTTGCCCGGCAGCTGGAATTGCGGGCTTGGCAGATGCGCATTGCCGAAAATGCGCGCCAGAGCGCTCAATATCAAAAAATCGCGCGCGAGGCCGGCGAACTTCCGCAAGTGGACTTATTTTTGGGCGTGGGATTTCGTTATGGCGCCGGTCCGGGAGTTCAGTTTTCCTACTACATTTGGGATCCCCGCCGCTCTGTAGTGGAAGAGATTTCTGTGACTGAAGAAGCCATGTACGATTCCCGCATCGGCCAGCGCGCGTTGGATGTGGCTCGGGCTGCGATGCAAGACCGTGTGGACTATAGCCGCGCAAAGCGCCGCGAAGCGCAACTGGAAGCGCAGCTGGAAACTCGGAAGAACATTTCCGACGAGCAGGCCCGCCGCACGCAAGCTCTGATTGAAGAGCGCGCGGCAGAGCGCGATTTTAATGAAGAAACAGAGCGGCTTGAAAGAGAATTAGAGCG
>JACQQR010000254.1 GCA_016206875.1 Candidatus Omnitrophota bacterium | reverse complement strand
TTTACGGCTATGATTTCTTCGGCAGTGGGCGCCTTAGCGGCTCTTGTGGCACAACCGCAACGGGATCATGCAGACACCGCGCTATTTTTAAATCCCCCGCCGACCATTTCAGAAATGTACATAAAAAAGCTCGAAACGGGTTCAAACTGAGAGGGGCAATATGAGAAGATGGATCGTTTTGTTTTTATTTGCCGGATTAATTTCAGGCGCCACCCTGGGGGCATTTTGGTGCGGCAAAACAGTTTGTCATAAAATTACGTATCAAGCGCCCTCGAGCTGGCAGAGAAATCTGTATTCGAAAATGAATTTGCCGGCGGAACGGGAACAAAAGTTACAAAGCATCGACGAGGCGTTTTGGAAACAGACCCGCAGTTTTTGTATGGATTTATGCCGGGAGAGGATGGAATTGATGGAGTTAATCGCCTCGGATCAAGCAGCTCCCGCGGACATTCACCGGAAAATCGAAGAAATCGGCCGCGCCCAAACCCAGCTTGAGAAAAAAATCGCCCACCAAATTTTGAAAGTAAAAGCCATGCTGAATGACAATGAGCGCAAGGAGTATGTGCAAGCGCTCCGGAAGGAATTTGAACGCTCCATGAACGAGTGCGGCTTCGGGGAGATTTTGCGATGAAGGAGACAATAATAATAATTTTATTCTGCACTGTAACGGTTTTTTTTCTCTCGCCCGTTTTTGCCCAAACAGTTTCTGTCGCAGATGTTTCTATTTCCGATGTATTCACGCTCGAAAACGCTTTGGAAGAGGCAAGAATCAAGAATCCGGAAATTGCGGCTACCCGCAGAAGATGGGAGGCGGAAAAGGCAAAAATTTGGGTGGTGAAAACCTGGCCGGATCCGGAATTGGGCGTGGAGTTTTGGGGACGCCAGGAAACCTGGTATGACGTCGGCCAGCGAGTGCCATTTCCGGGAAAATTAAGATTGAAAGGGAAAGCGCAAGAGTATGAAGCCCGCCAGGCGCAGGGCATTTACTTGGCCAAGGAAAAAGAGATTTTAGAAAAAGTGAAAACGGTCTATTACGCTTATTTTCTCGTCACCCGTCAAATCGAAATTTTAGAAGAAAGCGCCGGCCTTCTCAGCCGTTTCTCCAAGGTTGCGGAAAACAAATATTCGGTCAACAAAACGCCTCAATCGGATGTGCTCAAGGCGCAAGTGGAATATTTTAAATCGCTCAATGCGCTTGTAACGCTCAAGCAGGATCGCGAAACCCTTCAGGCTGAATTAAACGCGCTTTTGAATCGCAAACCGGATGTGGCATTGGGGCAGCCCGTAGAGCCTGCCTTAACATCAGTGAATCTGGAATATGAAGATTTATCCAAAATCGCATTGGAGAAACGGCCGGAACTTTTCACCGCGCGCCACCAAGTGGAAGGGGAAAAAGCAATGCTCGCTTCCGCCTGGGCCGATTTTCTCCCAGATGCAAATTTTCAATACAGCCGCCGCCAGTTCGATAGTGATCAAAAAGACGACAATATATTCATTCTGAAATTTAATGTGCCTGCCTGGGTTTGGGGCAAAGGTGCTAACGTAGATTCAGCGCGCAAATCACTTCGCGCGGCCGAAGAAGAGCTTCGCTCCGTGGAAAATACCACCTATTACGATGTAAAATCGGCGCTTGTGCGGGCCCAGACAGCCCGCCGGTTGATTGAATTATATCAGTCCAGTGTGCTTCCGCAGGCCGAGACTTCGCTTAAAGTTTCCACGGCCGGCTATGAGGCCGGAACTGTGGGATTTTTAGATTTGCTCGATAGCGAACGCACCTGGCTGGGTTTTCAGATGGAATACTACGAGTTTCTGGCCCGTTACTGGACTTATATAGCTGTGTTGGAGCGATTGGTGGGGGAGGATTTGCGATGAACCGTAGAGCGCCAGTGCACCAGAGCACCAGAGCACCAGAGCGCCAGAGCACCAGTGCACCAGTACACCAGTACACCAGAGCACCAGTACACCAGTCATCGGGGATAACAGGTTTTTCCTGGTGCTCTGTTGTTCTGGTGCACTGGTGCTCTGTTGTTCTGGTGCTCTTTTTTTTATTGCCTCTTCTTGGAGGCTGTAAGCCCAATTCGCCCTTTTCCGATTCCGGAAATTCGAATGC
>JACQQR010000255.1 GCA_016206875.1 Candidatus Omnitrophota bacterium | reverse complement strand
GCGGTAACGGTATTCGGCATTTTTTATATTTCATTTCTGTTCTCTTTTTTTACAAAAATAAAACATTTAGATCAGGGCACTGCCTGGGTAGCCTATGTCATCTTGGTGACCAAACTGGGCGATACGGCGGCTTATTTTTACGGAAAAAAGTTTGGCAAGCATTCTTTAGTTGCCCACATCAGCCCTCATAAAACCGTTGAAGGGGCTGTGGCCAATTTCCTGGCTTGTATCGTAGTGTCTCTCTTGTCTTTTATGTTCTTGCCGGATATCGGTTGGGGGCATCTTCTACTATTAGGCGTGGTGCTGGGTATCCTATCTCAATTCGGGGATTTGGCAGAAAGCCTGATTAAGCGGGATGCGGGAATTAAAGACTCCGGAAAAATTCCGGGTTTGGGGGGCGTTCTGGATTTGATTGACAGCATTCTTTTTACCGCGCCTTTCACTTATTATTATTTAACCGCTTTTTTGGGATTAAAAACGAGTTTGTAGTTTCTCTCGGGGACTGTCACTCTACTATGAATATGAAAACGATTTCCATTATCGGTTCAACCGGCTCTATCGGAAAAAATGCGATTGAAGTGGTTTTAAACCACAAAGGCCGGTTTTCTGTCTACGCGCTTGCCGCCAAAAACAATGTGTCTTGCCTCGTCCAGCAATGTATAGCACTCGAGCCAAAACCAAAAATGGTGGCTATTTTTGACAAGGCTAAGAAGCTTGAATTAGAAGAAAAACTGAGTCAGGCCGGGCTAAAGCAGATTCAGGTACATTCGGGACAGGAAGGCTTGATACAAGCAGTCACCGCCGGAGAAGTGGCGCAAGTGCTTATGGCATTATCCGGTGTCGAAGGGCTGAAGCCACTGATGGCGGCCCTTCGAGCGGGAAAAAACATTGCTATGGCCAATAAAGAGCCTTTGGTGATGGCCGGGGGTATGATTCGCGAGTTGGCCCGCAAACATCAGGCGACAGTGATTCCTGTAGATAGCGAGCACAGCGGAATTTTTCAGTGCCTGGAAGGAAGGAAAAATGAAATCCCGTCGAACATTTTCTTAACCGCTTCCGGCGGTCCGTTCTTGTATCGAGAGCTCTCCACATTCGATCACATCACGAGCGAGGAAGCGCTTCGTCATCCCCGATGGAGTATGGGGAAAAAAATTTCCGTGGACTCGGCTACGCTGATGAATAAGGGGTTGGAGCTGATTGAGGCTCAGGCGCTGTTTGACATTTCTCCGGACAAGCTCAAAGTCTTGATTCATCCGCAAGCCATTGTGCACGCCGTTGTGGAATTTCGGGATGGAAGCCAGATTGCGCAGCTGTCGGTGACGGACATGAAGCTTCCGATTCAGTATGCGCTGACTTACCCCGGGCGGCTTGATTTTGAAGCGGGGAAACTGGATTTGACTCGCGTGGGTTCGCTTGAATTCCTGAGCGTGGATTTAAAAAAGTTTCCTTGCTTGCAGCTGGCTTATGAAGCCATGCAGCGGGGAGGTCTTGCGCCTTGTGTGCTCAACGCGGCCAATGAGGCGGCGGTTGGGGCATTTCTTGAGGAGAAAATTTTATTTACGGATATCGCCAAAATCAATGATAGTGTATTGAACGATTATCATTCTTTCATTGCGAAAACTTCCGTTCCGGATTTAGAAGATATTCTAAACGCAGACGGTTGGGCCAGGCAAAAGGCAGGTGCCTGGATTCTGACTCATGCAAAAAACAAAGTGAGCGCATAATATGGATTTTTTGATTCAATTGATTCCCACGATTCTTGTTTTGGGGCTTCTTATCTTCATTCATGAAATGGGGCATTTTATTGTCTGCCGCATGACCCGTGTACGAGTGGAAAAATTTTCCATCGGCTTCGGACCCGAGATTTTTGCCTGGCAGAGCAAAGAAACACGTTACGTGGTCTCCGCCATTCCTTTCGGCGGATTTGTGAAACCGCAAGGAGAGACCTCCGAAGAGCAGCCGGCGGGCGCTAGTGCGACTCGCGAAGGAGACTATTTAGCGGCTCCGATTTGGGCGAGAATTTCTATTGTGGTCGCCGGAGCGGCCATGAATTACATTTTGGCTTTTGTACTGTTCGCGCTTATTTTTATGATGGGCAAGCCCACCTTGGCTCCCGTAATCGGCGATTTTATGGAGGGGTATCCGGCCAAAGAAAGCGGACTTCAAAAAGGGGATGAAGTGGTGGCTGTGGGCGGCCGGCCGGTCACTAGCTGGGTGGAGCTTACTTCCAGAATTATGGATAACGAGTCCGACTCGTTGGCGTTAGACATCAAGCGCCAAACACGCGTAGTGCAAATTGTCATTCAGCCAAAAGTGGAAGAGGGAAAAGACGCTTTCGGCGATAAAACCCGCCTGAACCGCATCGGCATCATGCCCTCCGAAAAGTATATGATTGAAAAATACGGCTTTCTCGAATCATTCCAAAAAGGCTGGGATGCGCTTTGGATCACCACCTGGATGACCTATAAGGCCTTATGGCGTCTGATTACGGGCCGTTTGTCTCTAAAGGCCCTGTCGGGCCCGATAGGCATTGTTGTGGTTACAGGCAAAGCCGCTCAATTGGGTTTTGTTTATCTCTTGCAGCTCACGGCGCTTATCAGCGCCACACTGGCTATTTTTAACTTGCTTCCGTTTCCCGCTCTGGACGGGGGGCATTTATTGTTCCTTACGATTGAGGCAATTTTTCGCCGCCCTGTTTCTTTGAAAATACAGGAGCGGCTCACTCAAATCGGTTTTTTCTTATTGATAGTCCTTATGGTTGTGGTGATGTATAACGATTTGGTCAACCTTCATTTTTTTGAAAAGTTAAAAAGTATGTTTCTCCGGTAATTTCCCATGAAATGGTCAGAGTCTCTTATTCCCACATTGCGTGAAACGCCAAAAGAAGCCGAAGCCACCAGCCATCAATTGATGCTTCGAGCGGGTTTGGTGCGCAAACTGTCTTCCGGAGTGTACAGTTATTTGCCGCTTGGATACCGGGCGCTCGAAAAAATCGAACATATTATCCGTGAGGAAATGAATCGCTCCGGGGCTTGCGAGCTTTTGCTTCCCGCGCTTCACCCGTCCGACCTTTGGAAAAAAACGGGAAGGTACGAGGCGTTGGGAGAAGATAAGATTTCTTTCAAGAATCGCTCGGGCCAGGAATTTGTCTTGGGCCCCACGCACGAAGAGGTGGTGACGGATTTAGTGGCCGGGAATGTGAAAAGTTACCGAGAGCTTCCTATCATTCTCTATCAAATTCAAACCAAATTCAGAGACGAGGCCCGCCCGCGTTTCGGCATTATCCGCTCCAAAGAATTTATGATGAAAGATGCGTACAGTTTTGACCGGAGTTGGGAAGATCTGGATCAATCGTATGCACTCATGCTTGAGGCATACAAACGGATTTTTACGCGCTCCGGCCTGGCTTTTGAAATCGTCAATGCCGACCCAGGCATTATGGGCGGCAATGTTTCGCATGAATTTATGCTGTTAGCGGACTTTGGGGAAGATTGGGTGGCCTGCTGCAATCAGTGTGATTTACGATCGGCGCCTTCTTTGGTGGCTTGCTCAGCATGCGAGCCGGCTAAGCCGGGTGCAGGCACGATGGAAATTTTCGATACGCCCGGTATTTCTACCATCGAAGAGCTTACGGCGCATTTTAAAATTCCCGCCGGAGGGCTTCTTAAAACCATTCTCTACGTATGTGATGGAAAGCCGGTGGCTTGTCTCATTCGCGCAGATATGGAAATCAGCGAATCCAAGCTGAAGAAGTTTTTGAAGGCAGAGAGCTTGATGTTGGCCGAGCCTGGGCAAATTGAAAAATGGACAGGAGCCCGGGTTGGGTTTAGCGGGCCGGTAGGTTTAAGCGGTGTTGAATTGGCGGCTGATTATTCTGTCCGGGGCATGTCGGATTTTGTGACTGGGGCCAATCAAAATGACAAACATTTTAAGGGAGTCAATCACGGACGGGATTTTCAAATCAAATTATTCGGTGACTTTCGAACGGCCGTAGCCGGCGACCTTTGTCCCCACTGCTCCGGAGGCGTGATTCAGTTAAAGCGGGCAATGGAAATCGGGCATATTTTTAAACTGGGCACTCGTTATTCCAAGCCTTTGGGAGCTAGTTTTTTGGATGAATCGGGTGTTCGCAAAGAAATCATCATGGGCTGTTACGGAATTGGTGTTACGCGGATGATTGCAGGCGCCATTGAGCAACATCATGATGAAAAAGGGATTGTGTGGCCTGTGTCTGTGGCTCCGTTTCTGTTTCATTTGGCCGCATTAAATCCAACCGCGCCGGCCGTAGAAGAGTTAGCGGGAGTTCTGTACAGTCAGTTTCCCGAGCACATACTTTTTGATGACAGAAATGAGCGGGCCGGCGTAAAATTCAACGATGCCGATTTGATTGGCCTGCCGTATCAAGTGATTGTGGGTGAAAAGAATGCCAAAGAAGGCAAGGCTGAGATTAGGGAAAGAAAAACCGGCGTTACAAAAGTTTTATCCAGGGCCGAGTTAATACAGGCCATGAACGAGATTCTGCGTAAAAAGTGACTGTCACTTTAGTGACTGTCACTTTTTACGCTTTTTACGCGGAACGTAGTGACAGTCACCGTAGGTGACAGTCACTACGTTCTTTAGAAAAAGAAGTCAAAAGACGATGATTTATGGAAGTGACTGCTGTCTTCTTCTTCTTGTCATTCCCGCGAAAGCGGGAATCCAGCGACTTGGTTTTTCAGACAATGCCAAAGTCACTGGACCCCCGCTTTCGCGGGGGTGACAAATGTGGTAATAGTGACAGCCACCACTTAAGGAGTTCAATTCGATGGATCGAGTGAAACTGCGTTACTTGCCGGTGATTTTGCCAATCATTTTGCTTTTGCTTTATCCGCAAGGGCTTCAAGCTCAAACCACTCCTCCGGCATCTTCCCAGGATAAAAATCGGGCAGATGTCAAAAAACTCGAGCAAACCTTGATTGAAGAGCGGCAAAAGCTCGAAAAACCTGCCTCTAAAGCGCCTGCTTCCAAAGAATTTTCAATAAAGCTGGTTCCGGTGGTGTATCGGAATCTTTCCAAGGATGAAAAACGTGCTCTTCAAGGCAGGGTGGAGTACGAACGGGATAAGGCGAGGGCCAAAATGCCCATCCTGGATGGCGGATATTTTCATGAAGTAATCAACAAGGATGTGCTGATTGCGCAAGAGAATTTTTCTTCGAATCAAAAAGTGCGGACCCTGCACGATGTGGTCGCTAGGGCGCTGGAAGTTTCTTTGGAAGTAAAGTTGGCAAAAGAGAAAAGCAAAACCGCAAAGTGGCGGGCCCGTAAGGCATTCAGAAATTTATGGTCTGAAATCGGATTTGAATTTACCTACAAAAACGGCGAACTCTCCGGCTCGGCTCAAACAGGGGATGCCTTCAAAAGCAATATGCAGCGCATTAATTTTAAACAGCCCGTTTATCATGGCGGCAATTTATGGAATACGTATCGTGAGGAGCTGTCTAACTCAAAAGCCGGCAGGGAAGACCTGGGTAAAGCGCACTCAAAATTAGTTTTGGATGTGGTGGAAGCCTATATGAATTATGCCAAGGCCCAATCTTTGTATCACGTTACGGGAGAATTAGCCGGAAAAATGGAGTTGTATTGGAAGCAAAATGAAGAAAAGAAAAAGGCCGACGCTGTTTCCGAAATCGAATACTTAAACACGGATTCATTGATTGGTGAGATTCGAGCTGAGCTCCATAAGGCCTATCAGGAATTAGCGCTTGCCCAACTGGACCTGATGAAATTCGTCAATCTGCCCAAAGACACACGGCTAGAAGTGGAATCCGTCGATGCATTAAGAGAGAAAATTATCGGTACGCCCAGCGCGGGCTCTTCGGGAATTTCTGTGGCGGTCTCAATAGAAAATCCGGAGCAAATGAGTGTTGAAGTCAATGAACTCATGGATCAGGCTTATATCAACCGCCCGGATCTGCGGCTGGAAGAATTCAAGCTCATGGCCAATCGATATAAAACGAAAGCCGCTTACGGAAAATTTCTTCCACAGGCCGATTTTATTATCGAAATTGGCGAATTGGCCGAAGCCTTTAAACAAATAGACAAAACGCCTCCCTACCATTCGGAATGGAAAATCGGCATGGAAGTAAGCCAGAATTTTCTCGGAAACACCGCCAAATACAGTTATGACACCACACGCACGGCGCCGAACGTGACTGAATTTGAATCGGCTAATGGAACCCGGATTAAAACCAACAAGTTCACCTTCGCTTTATTGGACGCGCTCCAGCAATTTGTCGATGTGGGCGAGGCGAAATCCCAGATGCTGGAACAGATGGTAGAATTGCAGGAGAAAGAAAATGAGGTCATCAAGGAAGTAAAAGAGGCCTATTACGGCTGTTATAAGGCATTGATTCAACTTGATTCCTCGATAAAAAAGTTGGCGCACAAGGAACGGGTGGCAAAGCTTAAAGGCTATCAGCTGGAGAAAAACCAGATTCAACTTTCGGAATATTTGCAAGCCGAAAAAGATGTGGTTGATGCCCGTGGTCAATATGCCGAGGCGGTAGGTGATTATTATAAAATGCGCATTTCCTTGAATCGATCCATCGGGGAAAAGGATTTATTACGCATGAGTGTTCTTCCATTGGCAAGAAAGGAAACTTCATGATACCGGAAGATGACCGTAGCGGCGAATCCAATGAGGATATTTCGCCTGAAAGCGGCGGGGGGCACCGTTTTCACAGCGGGTTTTTTAAAAGCGAGTTTCCCTACGTGGATTTTCCAAAAATTTTGGCCTTCCTTGGGACGCTGTTTCGCGCGGCCGCCCGAACATTGCAACCCGTGCTCCGTCCTGTTCTTGCCTTCATTGAAACACGTTTTCCCTGGATTAAAACCCACAGAAAAGGCGCCATTGCGGCTCTCGTATTTCTGTTTCTGGGTATTCTGATCGTGTCCAATTTTCTCACCAAAAATGAGGCAGGCAAGTTGAAACAGGAAAAGGCCGAAGAGGCCGGAGGCCGTCAAGACGCCATTCCTGTCAAAGTGTTCCCTGTCAAGCGGTTCAATTATGAAGATTCGTTAAAAAGTTTGGGCACGGTAAAGGGCGCCATTGAGTTTAAATTAAGTTTTGAAATTCCGGGAGTCATCAACTCCGTTAATTACCGGGAAGGTGAGCATTATGAAGAAGGCGCTTTGCTCATCTCTCTTAGGCAGGATGATATTCTTTTAAATCTCAAGCGGGCCCAGGCCAATTATAACAAGGCGCAGACGGCTTATAAGATTGCGCAAGAAAAACTTAAAGAGCATGGAAAATTATTCGACATCGGCGCTATTCCCAAATCTACTTTGGAGCAGGTGAAGCTGGAATTGGAAAGCGCCCAATATGAGGCTGAAGCCTCGCAGCTTGAGGCCAAAGCCCAGGAAGCCATGCTGGAGAAAACGAATCTTTATGCGGTCTCCGATGGCATGATCGGTGAATTGAATATAGAAGAAGGCGAGGCTATTACGCCCAATTCACTCATCGGCACACACGTATTTACCGAGTATGTGCTGATTGAATTTGGTGTGGTGGAGCGAGAGGTCAATAAGCTTGCTTTAGGGCAAAGGGCGCGCGTATTCGTGGACGCCTATCCGGAAAAGGCCTTTGACGGAACCGTGGAGAACATTTCTCCTGTGGTTGCGGGCACTTCCCGCACGGCCACGGTTCGGGTCCGTGTCGAAAACCCGGAGGGGCTCTTGCTTCCCGGAATGTTTGCGCGTATTAAAATCCTGATTTATAACAAAAAAAATGCGATCGCCGTTCCCACAGAAGCGGTGCTTGGAAAAAAGGACGAGGCTTATGTGTTTGTGGCGGATGAAGAAACAAGCACGGCGGTTAAAAAGCCGGTTAAAATCGGCTATCAGCGCGAAGATTACACGCAAATTGATTCCGGCATCACGGATGGAGACTTGGTGATTATCCACGGCTACGAAAAATTGGAAGACGGAACCAAGATTAAAGTACTGGAAAAACAGGAGATTCAGCTCTAGCCTTTAGCTAAGATTAGACAAGAATAGTGACTGTCACCTCCGGTGACCGTCACTATTTTTTGGGAGAAGGTGACAGTCACTGAAGTGACAGTCACCTTCTTTTTTTACGGGTATACTTGAGAATATGCGGTACCGAGGTGCGCAATGACGATCACTGAATTTACGCTCAGCCGTAAAGTCACAGTCATTATGATTGTGCTGGGCATCGTTTTGCTGGGACTGATCTCTGTTACGCGCACGAAGCAGCAGCTTTTCCCTACCATCACTTTTCCCCAATTAACCGTAGTCACTGAATATGCTAATTCGGCTCCCGAAGAAATAGAGACCTTGCTCACCAAGCCGATTGAAGAGGCCTTGGGCTCGGTCAGCGGTTTGAGGAAAATGATTTCTATTTCCCGTGAGGGAAAAAGCATTATCACCGTCTCGTTTAGTTGGGGGGCGGATATTGATTTTGCCGCCCTGGCCGTTCGCGAAAAACTGGATTTGGTGAAGGAGAAACTCCCGAAAGAAGCTGCCGACCCGCAGGTCATCAAGTTTGACCCTCTGGCGCGTCCCATCATGATTCTTTCAGTCACAGGCTCTCAGCCTTTGATGGAATTGAAAGTCATCGCAGAAAAAACATTGAAAGAAAATTTGGAAAAAGTAGAGGGCGTAGCCTCGGCAGGGCTCAGCGGCGGATTGGATCGGGAAATCCTCGTTGAAGTGGACCAGGGCAGGCTTCTGGCCGCGCGGCTTTCGCTGCTCGGAATTTCAGATCAGCTGGAAAGGGCGAATCTCTCCTACCCGGCAGGAAGTATTAAAAAGGGTTTGCATGAATATTTAATTCGTACCGTGGGCGAATTTAAAACCGTGGACGAAGTGCCTTTCGCGGTTGCGGGTTTGGAGCAAAAAGAACCTTTGAAGCGCAAAGAGTCTTCTTTCCTTGAGCGCTCCTCGGCATTTTATCCTCGTCAGACCATAGAAATGCAAAGGGAAAAAACACGCCGCGAAGATCTTACAAAGCGGCTGATTTATTTCCGCGACATCGCGAGCGTTCAGGACACGTTTAAAGATATCACCAGCATTTCCCGCTATAACGGGCTTGCCAATATTTCTATTTCCATTCAAAAACAGGCCGATGCCAACACCATTCAAGTATGCGATCGCGTCAGAGAATCTCTTGCGCTGCTCGGGGAAGAATTGGAAAACAGGAAGGCGAGCGCACAGATTATTTATGACGGTTCTGTGTTCATCAAGGCGGCCATACGTGACGTGGCGGATAACGCCTGGCAAGGCGGTTTATTGGCCTTTTTGTGCCTGATTTTGGTGCTGCGCAATTTTCTAAGCGCTTTTGTAGTGATTCTGGTAATTCCCGTGACCATCATGGGTGTTTTCTTCCTTATGTTCATCAAGGGCATTACGTTTAACATGATGTCCCTTGCCGGTGTCACGCTCGGAGTCGGGATGGTGATTGATAACGGCATCGTGATTATAGAAAATATATTCCGTCTCAGGCAGCAAGGCATGAATGCCAGAGAGGCTACCATTGAAGGCACCGAGGAAGTTTTTTGGCCGATTATTTCTTCCTCTTTAACCAATATCGCCGTATTTTTCCCGCTGATTATTTTTGTTCCCGGCGTGGCCGGGCAGATTTTCAAAGACCTTTCCTGGACGGTTATTTTTTCGCTTATCATCGCCATTTTTGCCGCCCTTTTTATTGTTCCTCTTTTTGCGATAAAAATGAAACTCAAGGAAGAGCACCCCAAACCGGGTGAGGGCACACCGCTTCGGAAGCCGAATCTATTTGAGAAACTCAGCGCTTCTATGAATCACAAGATGGAAAAACTGGCCCAGAAAAGTGAAAAGGCCCAAAATCGCACTCTGTATGAATTTCTTGGATTGGCGCTCGGTTTATTTTTGATCGGGATTTTTCTTTTAGCCCGCCTGGACCAGGAAGTGATTCCCCGAGTGGATCAAGGCCAATTTTTGATCAAGGTGAATATGCCCGTAGGAACCAACATTCAAGGCACTGACAATTTTGCTACGCCCGTTGAAAAAATCATTCGTGAAAACCGCTGGGTGGAAAGCGTGGCATTAAGCATTGGCTCTACAGAAGGAAGCGAGGGACAGAGCGGAGTTGAGACTTTGCGAGCCTCACAAGCGCAAATTTTGGTTACGTTGAAAAAGAAACGAAAGGCCAAGACGCATCAAGTGGTTCAGGCGGTTAAGTCAAAAATTGACTTATTGGATGCCCGGGGCGCCGAGGTGGAGTATATCGAAGGGGAAAGCGAATTTGCTTTTGCCGCGGGCGGCGCCAAGCCCGTGGTGATTGAAATTAAAGGGTTTGATTTAAATATCCTGGCCGGACTTACGGCCAAGGTAGAAAAAATGCTGGCCGGGATGGACGGTGTATTTGGGATTACCGATGATTTGGCGAAAAAAAGCCCTGAAACCAAAATTGTCATCGATAAGAAAAAAGCGGCCTTGTACGGTATCTCTGCCAGGGATATTTCTCTCACCGCAAAAGCAGCTATTGAGGGTTTGACGCCCACAAAGTTTAAAGAAGAGGGGCGGGAATACGATATGCGTGTGCGCCTCCGGGAGACGGACCGCAGTGATGCGGAAACCTTGGGCGACCTTTTGATCAAAAGCACGGTGATTGACGCCATGGTTCCTTTAAAAGAGCTCGCTCAATTGGAAGTGGGGGAAGGCCCGAGTGAAATTCGCCATAAAGACCAGCAGCGAACTATCACCATCACGGCAGATATTCTTAAGGGAGTGAATAAGTCCGGTATTTTGAGGACGATTGATTTCAGGCTTAGCGAGCTTGAGGTGCCGGAAAATTATTCCATTTCTCCAGCCGGAGAGGCTCAAGAGGCGCGGGAATCGTTTAATAAAATTCTTTTTGCGCTTTTTCTGGCCATCACCCTGGTCTACATGATTATGGCGGCTCAATTTGAATCGTTTGTCCAGCCATTTATCATTATGTTTACCGTGCCTTTGTCCATTTTTGGCGTGGCGCTGGCGCTTTTTCTCACCGGCAAAAGCATGAGTGTGATTGTGCTCTTGGGCATCGTGATGCTGGGAGGTGTGGTGGTCAATAACGGTATCGTTCTCATGGAATTCATTAACGGTCTCAGGGCCAAAGGCATGAGCGCTCTGGAAGCCGCTTTTAATGCCTCGAAAATCCGTATGCGTCCCATTTTGATGTCGGCGATTACTTCTATTATCGGATTATTGCCTATGGCCATGGGGTTTGGGGAAGGCGGCGAATTGCGTGCTCCGCTTGCCATTACCGTCATGGGCGGCCAGGCCTCATCCACGCTATTTTCCTTAATTGTGATCCCAGCCTTATATGTTTTGATGGACAGGGCTATGGAATGGATTTTTGGCAGGCCTTATGAAGAAGGTGATGAAGATTTATTATTGTCTGAAGAACAAGAAGAAAATCCGGAAAATGAAGAAGAATAGGACAAACTTTTATGGGGTTACCCAACTTAGCCGTCCGGCGGCCGGTTCTCACCACAATCCTTTTTAGCTGCGTCCTCCTGCTTGGGCTCATCTCGCTGGTCAATCTCCAAATCGAACTCTATCAAAATTTGTCTCGCGGTGTCATCAGTATCACCACACGGGTGCGCGGAGGACTGGCGCCCACCGAAGTTGAAGAGCTCATCACCAAGCCCACGGAAGAGGCGGTTTCCACAGTTTCTCACCTAAAAACTCTTTTTTCGAATTCCCGGGAAGGCGAGTCGCGCGTCACGCTGCAATACGAGCCCGGCACGAATATGGATTTTGCGGCCCTGGAAGTTCGCGAACATTTTGCCAAGGTAAAAAACAAACTGCCGGATGAAGTGGAAAAACCCGTAATCGCCAATTTCAATGAGTCGGACAGCCCCATTTTAATTCTTTCGGTAGTGTCTCCGGATAAAACTCCCGAGGAATTACGCGAATATGTGGAACGGAAATTAAAACCTCATTTGGCCCGTGCGCCCGGCGTGGCCAGCGTGGAAGTGTACGGCGGGCGCGAAAGGAAAATTCTGGTGGAGCTCGACCGGGACCGAATGTTCGCGCAAAATCTCACGATTGAAAAGGTGATGGAGACTCTGGGCAGTTCCAACATCAACCTGCTCGCCGGAGATTTGGTTGTGGGCACAAAAGACCGCGCCGTGCGCACGCAAGGGGGATTTACCGCAATCAGCGAGATCGGAGAAATCGGCGTTGGGACCTCTCAGGAGGGCTCCATTATTCCTTTAAAAGAAGTGGGCACGGTGAAGGACTCTTATGCCGAGGCGAACGATTATGCCCGGTTGAATGAGCAGGATAATTGTTCGGTGCAAATCAAGAAAACAAGCACGGCCAATACCATTCAAGTGTCCAAGTCGATAAAGGCCGCGATTGATTATTTGAAACCCTTATTAGATCCGGATATTAAAATCACTTTCATCACGGACCGGGCGCGCACGATTCTTAAGGCCATTCATGAAGTCACTGAGGCGATGTACATCGGAATTTTTCTAACCGTCATGGTGATTTATTTATTTTTACGAAATGTCAAATTGGCATCCGTGGTCATGCTTTCAATCCCGACTTCAGTCATCGCCACTTTTATTTTCATGTCCGCTTTAGGCATCAGCATTAATGTGATGACGTTAACGGGTCTGGCCCTGGCGGTGGGGATGCTGGTCGACAGCGCCATTGTCGTGATAGAAAACACATTTAAAAAAATTGAACAAGGCCAGACACACGAGGCGGCGGTGGTCTCCGGCGCTGAAGAAGTGTGGCTGCCTTTGACGGCATCCTGCTCGACCACGATCATCGTATTTTTCCCGATCCTCTTCATTGACAAGGAAATCCAGTTGATTTACCAAGGCCTTGCTTTTACGGTGAGCGCCTCCTTGATTTCCTCGCTTTTTGTCGCGGTGATGCTGGTCCCCATGATCTTGTCAAAAATTCAATTTGCGCCTAAAACCGAAAAAGAGCTGGAGAAAATCGAACACGGAAAATTTTTTGCAGGCTACCGGAAATTATTAAGCGCCGCCCTTCGAAATAAATATCTGGTGCTTACGGGGGTGCTGCTGCTCTTTATTCTCTCGGCGCAGGAAATCGCCAAGAAAGATATGGATTTACCCAGCGCGTATGAAGAAAACGAGTTTTCTATTATTGTTTTTCCCATCGCCGGGGCAGAGCTCGGCGCCAACGACAGAGTGGCCAAGATTTTAGAGAAAATGCTGAAGCAATTTCCCGAGGTGGAAACAGCAAATACGGTGGTGCGAAAAGATGATTTGCGAATCTATGTGCAGCTGGTTCCCAAGAAAAAAAGGAAAACGGCCAAGGGAGAAATCATCCGCTATATTCGCGAAAAGGGCGGCGAGGAAGCTAAAACAGTGCATGAGGATTATTCTGTGATTGTGGATGAAGGGATTTCAGGCGGTGATGAAGGGACCAAGCTGATTGTTGATATTTACGGGCATGAAAATGAGGAGTTGGAAAAATTGGCCCATGAATTTGCGAGCCGGATGGGGAAAATTGCGGGGCTAGGCAATATTGTGATGACGGACTTGCGCCGCCGTCCTCAATATGACTTGACCGTTGATAAAGGGCGCGCCGCAATTTATGGGTTGACCGTCAAAGACATAGCCGATTCCGTGCACGCGCAAGTGCGCGGGATGCGTCCCACCAAATATCATGAGGAGAAAAAGGGAGAAGAAATCGAAGCCATTACGCGCCTGCAGCCGATTTACCGGGAAAAATTGGACGATTTAAGAAATATTTTTATCGGCAATAAGGAAGGATTCCAGATTCCTCTTTCTCAAGTGGCGAGTTTTTATCCCACGACCGGGCCGGCCACCATCGATAGAAAACATAAACGCCGGTATGTGTTTGTGAAGTCAGACACCTCCAGGCCGCTGGAATCGGTGGCGCGTGACCTGAAAGTAGCGGTGAAAGATGTTGAGTTTCCAAAAGATTATTATTACCGGATAGGAGGCCGTTACCCGGAACTGATGAAAGGCAAGGGACAGCTTTCCTGGGCCATGATTATCACGATTTTACTGATTTATATGCTCTTGGCCTGCCTGTTCCAGTCCTTTTTCCAGCCCTTGCTCATTATGGTGGCCGTTCCTTTGGCGGCCATCGGAGTTTGGCTTGCTTTAACCATTACGGGTAAGCCGCTCAGTCAATCCGTGTTTATCGGGATGATGATGCTCGCCGGAATTGTGGTTAGCAGCTCTATTATTTTAATTGACCGGATCAATCATTTAAAAAGCCACTTTCATAACATTCATGATCTTATTCTTCGTGCCTGTCAAGATAGGTTGCGGCCAATCATGATGACTACCTGCTCCACTGTGCTGGGTTTCACCCCCATGGCTATGAGCTGGGGGCAATCTTCAGAACTATGGGCGCCACTGGCCATCACCGTGATGGGTGGACTCATTAGCTCTACACTTTTGACCTTATTCGTCATTCCCTGCGCTTATGACGCATCAGTTCAAGCGAAGGATTATATTCTGCAGTTTTTATCGAGATTTCGTAGCCGTTTGGCTACCCTTCATCACTATTCAGGCGGCCATTCTCCCTTGCCAAAGGGAGAGGGGAAGGGGTAAGGGTTGAATAGGAAAAACCCTTTGTTTTTGCTTCCGGTTTGCCGAAAAGTACTCTATAATTTGGAGGTGACTGTCACTTCAGTGACTGTCACCTTCAAATAGAAATAGAAATAGTGACAGTCACTGAAGTGACAGTCACTATTTCTATTTCTAACCACCGATAAGAAAAGAGGTTGCAACTTTTTGCCTATGGTCCCTATTTTACCTGCAGTTAGTTTGATTATCCCTCCTTCTATTTTCCTTTTGGATGAGCGCGTTTTTATGAATTTGGGCATCTTGAAAGTAGCCGCTGTTTTGGAAAAAGCGGGCTACCCCCTGGAGGTGCTTGATTTCTCCGGCATAGAAAATTATGAAGAGGCGTTGCTCGACCATTGCTCGAGTACCGGCTCCCGGATTTTTGGCATTACCAGCACTACGCCGCAAATGCCGGCCGCTTACAAAATGGCTCATGTGATTCGCCGCGCGCTTCCCATGGCAAGGCTTATTTTAGGCGGCCCGCACGCCACATTGGTTCACACCGCTTATGCGCGTGAAATTAAAGACAATAACCCCGGACGCGCCGCAAAGGCCATACAATCTCTGGAAGAAATATTCGACGTGATTGTTTCCGGTGATGGGGAACAGGCCATTTTCGAGGCGCTTCGCAATGACCCGCCAAAACTGGTCGACGCGAACTCCCGTCAATCCGCGTTAT
>JACQQR010000030.1 GCA_016206875.1 Candidatus Omnitrophota bacterium | reverse complement strand
TCCCTCTCCCTCCGGTGGAGGGAGAGGGGCCGCCTGTTAGATCCTGTTTTTCCTTTAACCCTATACGAACTTAGGAAACAGGATATTAGAAGGCGATAGACTGCGTAATTTCTTTACTATTTCTGCAATCTTGTCAACGACATACTCTATCTCTTCCCCGGTGTTGAAGCGGCCCAGGCCGAAGCGGATGGAAGAAAGAGCGCGCGCGCGTGTCATGCCCATCGCCACGAGCACATGAGAAGGCTGGGTGCGCGAGGCCGATAGACAGGCTGAGCCGGCCGAGAGCGCAATTTCATCCGAAAGCGCGAGTAAAAGCGATTGCGCGTCCACGCCGGTAAAACTGATATTTAAATTTCCGCTCAGGCGCTCTTCCATAGATGCGTTCAGTTCAAGCCGGGGAATTGCTTCGCGCAAGCCTTGCCAAAGCCGGTTGCGAAGCGCTGTAATCCGGGTTATTTCCTGGGGAAGCTCTTTGAAACTGATTTCCGCGGCTTTGCCGAATCCCGCAATGGCCGGAACATTCAGCGTTCCCGGACGGCTCACCAGGTCAGGTGTTTTTGCGATTCCGCGCCGCACCCAAAGCGCTCCGATGCCTTTGGGCCCGTACATTTTGTGCGCGGAAAACGATATCATGTCCGCACCAAGTTCGCGCGCGTCCACGCGCACGCGCCCCACGGCTTGCGTGGCGTCTGTATGGACGAGCACGCCCTTTTCTTTGGCAATGGCTGCTATATTGGCTATGGGCTGAATCACTCCTGTTTCATTATTCGCCATCATGACAGAAATCAAAACAGTCTGAGAATTTATAGCCGCGCGCATCTCGTTCAGCTTGATTTTGCCGTCCGGATCAACGGGAAGATAAGTTACGCGATTTCCCGCTAGTTCCAACTTTTTCAAAGTATCCAAAACCGATTTGTGTTCGGTCAGTACCGAAATGATGTGTCCTTTCCGGCCAGCCAAGCTCCCCAAAGCCAAAGCATTCGACTCCGTAGCGCCGCTAGTAAAAAGAATTTCATCCGGGTACGCACCGATCAAACCCGCTACGCGAGCGCGTGCGGTTTCCACCACACCCGCCGCCCCGCGCCCCAACACATGCGTAGCACTGGCCGCATTTCCATACTGCTCGGTAAAGCAAGACAGCATCTCCCCCACCACACGCTCATCCACGGCGGTTGTTGCATGATTGTCCAAATAAATCGGCCTCCGCGGAAAAAAGTGACAGTCACCAGAGGTGACAGTCACTTTTTGCTGGCGGATGGCCATGAGGGCGGATTTTAGGCCGGCTAGGATGCCGTCTTCGAAATTAAATTGGGTGTGGCCGAGCAGTGCGGGGAAATCATCCGGGTTACGGATGTCCTCGGGCGTGAGTGTGGGAATCACGTCGCGGGCGATGCGTAAAACTTTCGCTTCTTGATGGTGAATCATGGTTTCCAACAAAGATTTCACAGAGGCGGGGGGCATATTTTTTCTCAAGTCAATATTTTTTTTGGAAATTTTTTTCACATGAAAATTTTTTTAAAAAATTTTTTAGGAAGTTGTGGCCAAAAAAAATTTTCGTGCTAGAATTCTTTTTGCAATTTTAGTTGCGATATATTTTCGCGGAGATTTTAGCAAATGTTGCACAACATTATCGGAAAATTGTCATTCCGGCAGAAAAGCCGGGATGACAACAAAGCGTTCGCAAGGACACAGCAGCACAAATGAATTGACAGCACTAAATATTGAGTTAGAATCAGCCGAAACTACAACATCTAGTGTTTTATGGCTTTTCCGTAAGCATTCCAGGAAAAGCCATTTTTGTCTCCAAAGTTATTTGACTCTTTAAAAAGTTTTCAACCAATCAATCGTACCATAGCCTGCCCACTACCCGTGAAAGGGGGTTTAGATGTCTACAGCCTATCTGGAAAAAAAATTCGCCGCGGAAATTCCTTCCCACATCAGCTCGGAAGAAATCGCCGGGCGCAAAGGCTTGACGAACATTACCCGCCGCAATACTCGCAAAGGCGTTCATCCCTATGATGAGGTTGAATGGGAGCTGCGCACCGCCGCCATCACTAATGAAAAAGGCGAAGTGATTTTTGAGCAAAGGAATGTGGAAGTGCCCAAATCTTGGTCCATGACCGCCGCCAATATCGTGACTTCGAAATATTTTCGCGGCACGCTCGGAACTCCGGAACGCGAGTCCAGCGTAAAACAATTGATTGCCCGTGTTGCCTGCACCATCGCCAACTGGGGACTTGTGCAGCGTTACTTTGAAACAGAGGAAGCGGCGGAAATTTTTGAAGCCGAGCTCACGTACCTTTTAGTCCATCAGCATGTTTCCTTTAATAGCCCCGTTTGGTTTAATTGCGGCGTAGAAAAACGCCCTCAGTGCTCGGCCTGCTTTATCAATTCCGTCAAAGACAGCATGAGTTCTATTTTGGATTTAGCCAAAACCGAAGGCATGCTCTTTAAGGGCGGCTCCGGAACCGGCACCAATCTTTCTTCCATCCGTTCCTCTCACGAAGGGCTTCAAGGCGGCGGCAGCGCCTCAGGCCCTGTTTCTTTCATGAAGGGTTTTGACGCGTTCGCCGGCGTGATTAAATCGGGAGGCAAAACGCGCCGCGCCGCAAAAATGGTGATTCTCAATATGGATCATCCCGACGTGGAAGAATTTATCGATTGCAAAGCCCACGAAGAACAAAAGGCCTGGGCGCTGATTGATTCCGGTTATGACGGCTCTTTTAACGGCGAGGCCTATAATTCGGTGTTCTTCCAAAATTCCAACAATTCCGTGCGCGCCACCGATGAATTCATGTGGGCCGTGCTCGAAGATAAAGAATGGCGCACACGCAAAGTAACCACCGGTAAAACAGCCGGCACGTACAAAGCCCGCGAGCTCATGAAGAAAATCGGCCAGGCGGCCTGGATTTGCGGCGACCCGGGCATGCAGTTCGACACCACGATTAACTCTTGGCACACCTGCTCGAATACGGCGCGCATCAACGCCTCTAACCCATGCGTTACCGGAGAAACCTTGGTGTCCACTCCCAAGGGTTATCGCCGCATTGAATCTTTAGTAGGTTCCGAATTGAATATCATTGCCGGAGACGGGCAGTCACGTCCCGTAAGTCAAATTTTCCCGACAGGGCGCAAACCTGTTTACCAGCTTAAAACTCGTTCTGGATACAGTCTGAAACTCACCGCAGATCATCGCGTGCTGACGGCCAATCGCGGCGATATTCCCGCCTGTGAGTTGACACAAGACGACTTTCTGGTTCTGGGCACAGTTGGATTCGGAGACGAAGCGCTTCCCACCGATTTAGCCGAAGTGATTGGATTGGCCGTAGGAGACGGTTGTGTCAATCAACAAGGCTATCTTATGATCAATATGGACCCGCAGCGCGAACAAGCCATACTAGAAAAAGCGCAGTCGGTCATGAACCGAATGAAACCGAACCGGTTCGGGTCGGTCACAAAAGCAGGGAGCACGTCCCGCGTGTCAACCTGTTCACCTGAAATTGTTGAGGTGGCTCAGGAATATGCCTTGCTGGATAAAGGTTCTTCCGGAAAATGCTTTACCGACCGCATCTTTTCCTTAAATAAACCCAGTCAGGCGGCCATTCTTCGCGGACTTTTTACCACAGACGGCACCGTGGCCAATTACGGAGAAAAAAGTCAGTATGTAGCACTGGATTCCACTTCGCTGGAACTGCTCAGGCAGGCACAGCTCCTCCTTCTTGGATTTGGCATCAAATCAAAAATCTATGAGAATCGCCGGGCTGGGGTTCTGACTTCACTTTTACCGGACGGAAAAGGCGGCGTGAAAGAATATTCTGTGCAGGAAATGCATTCTCTTCGCATCTCGCGATCTTCACGGCGGGTGTTTCAGCACGAAATTGGTTTTATGCCGGAATCACAGAAATGTGAATCGTTAGCGCGGTTGAATCAGCAAGTTTCTGTCTATCAAGACGTATGGGTAGATCGTGTGGCTTCTGTGCAATTTTTGGGAGAAGAAAACGTGTATGACCTGACAGAACCGCGCACCTCTCATTTTGTGGGCAATGGGCTCATCACGCACAATTGTTCGGAATATATGTTCCTAGATGACACGGCCTGCAACCTGGCGTCGCTGAACTTAATGAAATTCCGCGCGCCAGGTGACGAGTTCGACTCTGAAGCCTTCATTCATGCGGTCACCACCACCATTACCGCGATGGAAATCATTGTGGATAACGCGAGCTACCCCACTAAGGGGATAGAGCACAATAGTTATGATTATCGCCCGCTGGGTTTGGGGTACGCCAACCTGGGCGCGCTTCTCATGTCGCGCGGCTTGCCGTATGACTCAGATGAGGGCCGAGATTTTGCGGCGGCTGTTACCGCGCTGATGCATGGCCAGGCCTACAAACAATCGGCTATCATTGCCGAGCACGTTAGGCCTTTCAAAGGCTATGAAGCCAACCGTGAACCCATGCTCAACGTCATTCAAAAGCACCGCTCCTATCTTTCGAAAATCAATCCGCACCGCGTGCCTCCATCGCTTCCAGCCAAATGCCATGAAGTGTGGAACGATGCCTACACGCGCGGCATTGATTACGGCTACCGCAATTCACAAGTCACTGTGTTGGCTCCCACCGGGACTATCGGGTTTATGATGGATTGCGACACCACAGGCGTTGAACCCGATATCGCTTTGGTTAAGTATAAAAAGTTAGTGGGCGGCGGCTTGATTAAGATTGTCAATAACACGGTACCGCTGGGACTGAAAAAATTGGGATATTCTGAAGGCGAGATTCAGGAAATCGCCAAATATATTGACGCCAATGACACCATCGAAGGCGCACCGGCTTTAAAGGAAGAGCATCTTCCCGTATTCGATTGCGCTTTCAAACCGATGAAAGGAAAACGCAGCATTCACTACATGGCCCACATTAAAATGATGTCGGCTGTGCAGCCCTTCCTCTCCGGAGCTATCTCCAAAACAGTCAATCTCCCCCATGAAGCCACTGTGGAGGACATCATTCAGGCGTACATTGAATCGTGGAAGCTGGGCATCAAATCCGTAGCCGTTTACCGTGACGGATGCAAACGCACACAGCCGCTAAACACCAGCCTTACGGAAGAGAAGAAAGAAAAAACCGTAGCAACAGAGACCCGTCCCGTCCGGCGAAAACTCCCGGACGAGCGCAAAAGCATCACGCATAAATTCAGCATTGCCGGCCACGAAGGCTATTTAACCGTAGGCATGTATGAAGACGGCACGCTGGGTGAAGTTTTCATCGTGATGGCCAAAGAAGGCTCTGTGGTTTCAGGCCTCGTGGATTCTTTCGCCACTTCAATTTCGCTGGCGCTCCAATACGGCGTTCCGCTAAAAGCGCTGGTGGATAAGTTCACCAATGTGCGCTTTGAGCCTTCCGGCATTACCTCAAATCCGGAAATCCGCTTCGCCAAATCGATCATGGATTATCTGTTCCGCTGGCTCACGTTGAAATTTCTCTCAACAGCCGAAGCGCCTGCGGAAAATAGCTCCATGCTCTCCAATGGAAACGGAAACAGCCAGGCCCGTGAATACGGAAACTCTCAGGCCGCTCCCGCGGCGCAATTATCGGCTACAGATTCAGGCAATCCGAAGGATCCGTTCTCAAGTTTTCAGGCCCAACTGGATGCGCCTCCGTGCCCGGAATGCGGTGAGATGATGGTGCGCAGCGCGTCTTGCTATAAATGCTTGAATTGCGGCGCCACAAGCGGGTGTTCGTAAAAAAGTGACTG
>JACQQR010000248.1 GCA_016206875.1 Candidatus Omnitrophota bacterium | reverse complement strand
GACTACTGCTATAAACCCTTTTTCTCTTCAAAAAAATAACCCGCCTGGTTACCCTTATCTTGGGGCAACGATTACTGGCTCGGGTTACCTTTTATCTTGGGGCAACGGGCAAACGGGCCCAAAATGGAAACGAATCAAAAAAGTAACTAACCAACCCGACTCCAAAAATAGCTTTGGACAAATCAGCAATATATCTTGCCAGGAGTTCCTGTTTCCGGTGATTAAGTGGTTTCATAATAGAAAACAGACTAACCCATGTTTAAATAATAATCAATATATATTTAATTTATTTAATATTCAATCTGCCCATGCTGAAGTCCCGGTTACTCAATCCTCCGCAATTCTTTGGGACCCAATCGTTTCTATCAAATTTGCGGGCCGCGAGCAAGTGTATGACATTGAAGTAGACGGTACGCACAACTTCATCGGCAACGGAATTTTCGCGCACAACACATACATGAATGCTCTCCCCAAAGCTCTAGCGACAGCTGCTTCCGCCCGCTCGTTGGGGGGAGAAGATGTTATTCGACAGCAAAGGAAACTGGCGGCGCGTGCTTTGGCTAAGAGCCCATCCGGGGTTTCCGTTACTGTCACTTGCCAGAAAGGGCGTCCGCGTGAGGAAAGTTTGATTTGGGTGGAGATGCCGGAGGGCATGTTCATTATTGATATCGGTGGAGTCCGCGAAGTTCTTCCCTCGGGCGAGTTGCGGCGACTTTTGCCCAGTCGCGCGCGCGGTGAGCAGTCTAGAGAATGGAGTTCGATGCTGGATTTGTGGGAGGCTGATACAAGCGAGTTTCCCGATCGTCCACAAGATGCGCCGGAAGAAAAATTGCTCAGCGCACTTTTTTCTCATCCGGGTGTAGTGAACGCCGTGCATCAGCTGGAAAATATTTACACAAAGCCGCGAGACGATCAAAATCCGTGGTCCGGTGTTTGGCTTGCTTATCGGGGATATCAGGAAACATTTGCGGCCGGCGCCGGTGAAATGATTCCGGAAGAATGGGGAAAACTTCGTAGCGTGGAAGATGTGGAAATCGCGCGGAACATGCTTCAGGTGTTCACAGTTTTAATAGCCATGCTTGAATCCCGTCCGGATATTCCACACGTGAATATTAGTACGCCTTTGGCATGGCGGCAGGTTCGTTCGCCGTATTTGGATGCAAGTATGGAACGTCTGCGGCGGGCCGCACAAATTTCAGCAGCGCTTTTGCAGGAAATAGCCGGCGCCAAACATGCCGAGTCGCAAATATATAACAGTGAAATCCTGGCACGCATGCATCAAATTCTCAGCGCCAGAGTTGCAGCGTTCAAGCCGGAAGCTCCGCCTCAAAAGGAGATGTTGGCAAAAGAAGGGGCGCCGCCAGACTTGTTTGACCTTCCTGAGGAGTTGCGCCGCTTAATGCATCCGGCAGGTGTGGACATTGCCAGAGATAGTTCATCGGATGCCGCTGAAGAGCCCAAAGCAAAAGAGCCATCACCACCGCTGAAAAAAGTACTTTCTGCACCTAAAAAAATGGATCTGAGGCCGGCAGCAAATTTGGGTGCGGACCAGAGCAGTGCCTCTCCGGTTGGCTGGCTGCGTGACCGGGAAGTGATGCGGCGAATGATTCCTGTGATCCAAGCGCAAATTCATGAATACCGAGAAGGATTGGTAAAGCGTGAAGCTTTCGATCTGGCAGAGTTTGATTTTTGGTTGGAGCAAAAAGGATTGGAGCAATCCCGCAATGCGATGACCGCTTCCAATTTATATCATGACGCTTGGAATTTATTTAAACTCGCTATACCAGAAGCTTCTATTTTGGAAGTCCTGCAAAGAATTATTCACTATTTTCAGGAAAAAGTTGAACAGCGTTTTGTGCCATTCAATTCAGGTGAAGTGAGCCGGATGTGGGAAGCTTTGCAGCATTATTACAACCTGCTGGATCAACCAGGTGTTCCATGGTTCCCCACGGATGATGTCCGGGAATATTTCCGTGGCCGTTATGAAGTGAGCCTTCCGTCGGAATGGGAAATTTTCAAACAATTTGATAGCTGGGTTCGCGCCGAAGCAAGGCTTCGGGAAAGAGATGGATTATTACAGCGCACGTCGATTGCAAAGTATGCACAAGATTTACGCAATATGGTTCAAGAGTGGTGTGCGGGCGCTATGCAGCAAAGTTCCGACGGCACATTTGAAACATTTTATCCCCGTTCATCGGGTATAAAAACCATTCGGCTCCTGTCACGGTCGCCTTTACCTTCCCGGCGAGATCATCTTTTTCAGGCTGGGTGGGAACCCGCCGGAAAATTGGATGCTCAAGGCCGGGAAATATTTGAACGCTCGCCGCTTCAACTTTCTGTGAAAGAAGATCGCGGAAAATTTGCGCAAGCTTATCTAACTTTAGAATTAGCAGGACGGCAGCAATTGTTTCATGACGTCTATCAAGATTTGCCTGAAGCCGAATGGGAAAAATGGTCGGCAGGAAACCAAAATTTGATGGCGCGCGGCAAATTTGGCTCGTGGAGATTTTATCCAAACGGGGCCGTATCCCTGCGCTTTACCGATTTAGAACACGAAACCGATTTGCCGGGTGAATTCAAACAAATGTTGCTGCGTTTACAAAATGAAGGCCAATATCAAATACGTGCCTTCGGTGATTTAGAAGAGCCCATGCGATATATCGTGGCAGAAAGAAGCAGCGTCAAATCCGGAGAAGTTATTTGCTGCAACGCGCAAGGAGAAGTTTTATTCCGCTACCAGCAGGAGTTCTTCAAAAGATTGGCGCCATCAAAGGAAGAAGGTGTTATCACCCATATCTATACCGATGCGCCTCCCGCACTCACGGATGATTTTTCATGGATGGAAAATTTAGGATTACCCGGAAGAGTGGCTGAAGCGCCGGGAGATACCTCACAAGGATTTTTGCCGCGCGCGTTTATTCCTTTGCTAGCTCAAGGCCGGGGAACGTGGCTGCTCAACGAAGCGGATATTCCGGCGATGGATGTGATTACGAGGGAAGTGATTGTGGGACCGGATAAAGCGCCTGTGCCCTTTCGTGAAGATGTTAAGAATTGGCGAAAGAGCCTGTCCGGAGGGAAAGGAAAGGGAAGCTCCGGAGAAGTCGAGGTCAATCTTTCGCTGAGTGCTTTTTCTCCCCGCCTGATACTAGAACTCACAGTAGAGGCGCTGATGAGAGGATTGTTGCGTAAAATTCCTGGTCCGGTGATGGGAAAATATGAATATACCGATAGGCTGCATCAGGAAGATAATTCTTTTGAAGATATGCAGGAGCTGCTGCGGAATTTACCGGAGCCTGTGCGGCTTTCCCAAATTTCTTCCATCGAATATTTGCGCCAACAGCAGGAATATCAAGACGGAATGGAGGATATCCGCCAATTTTTTGACTCTTTGAGGTCGCAAATCAAAGCGGAAATTCCGATGCCGCTTCTTGAAGGTCATTCAGATAAACTGGCTCGTGCTTTGGCGGAAATTCTTATTCTGGGGCCAGACGGCAAGTCCGCGCATCAAACTCTTGGAATCCATCAAGCCATCGCAGGCATTCAGGCAAACCGGTATGTTTTGGAATTACGCCAAGGCCGGATGTTTCTGATGGATCTGGCTGCGCCAAAACTAGATGTAAAACCCGGGCCTGCCGGACATGTTTTTGACCGCGAGGCCTTACATCGAGTTGGGATTTTGCGTGCGCGTCCGGGCCAGCGGGGGTCGACTGTTTATGCGCATTCGCCCTTCGAATTATTTATTAACGAGTCCGGCGGGGAAGATTCAAAGGTTAATTTAACAGTCACACCCACGGGTTCAGCCGGTCCTCGCTTATTTGCTGATCCGTACGGCGATCTTACAAATAGTAGTGTTTGGACGGTAGTCAATTCAAAACTGATTACCAACGGAAAATTTGGCATGTGGAAGTTTTATCCTTCCGGAGCCGCTTCCATTTTTTATTCTCGCCTTCAACAAGAAACACGGCTTCCCGAGAAGTTCAGGAATATGCTGCTGCGTATGCAAGAAGAAGGCCTGTATATGATTCGCGCCTTTGGAGATTTTGACAATCCTTTGCAATATGTCCTGGCCGAAAGAGACAATGAAGATAGGCAAGAAGTCATTTGTTTGACCGGGGAAGGGGAAGTGTTGTTTCGGTACAAATGGACGACAGGAAAAGCATCTCCTATGCCCGCGCCGGAATTTGGCCCCGAATGGATTGCCGCCGTTTTAGAAAGCAGAATTCCAAAACATCATGAATGGCCGCTGACAGAAGAAGATTTGCTGGGCGTGGACCAGGTAGACGCGATTCCTGTTTATTCTCCATCTTCTAAACCCTTCATCCCTCTTCTGAACGATTTAGAAGCATGGATCGCCAGGTACGGTGAGGGGGCAAAGCGGTTACTCATTGAAAACGATATGGTGTTGGAAGACCGCATGCCTCAACAAGAATTTTTGCCTCTTCCGAAAGAAATTACCGAAGCTGCTATTCAAGAAGGATTTGTGCGGAAGCAAACGGACCGTTACGTTTATACGGAAAAATTTCAGGAAACAGATAATTATTTCGGCGATTTGATGTGGCTTTTAGAAAACTTATCCCAAACCGTAAGAATTTCTTCTGCCGTCTCAGCAATCAGTTATTTTCGGTTTTTGGCAGAACTTGCAAAAACTATGGAAGATACGCATCAAAGTCTTTGGTCGGACGAAGCCGCAATACCTATGCCGGAACTTGGGCGGGCGATTGACCAGCTTCAAGCCGCGTTGGCGGAAATTTCCGTTGCTTCACCAGACGGGAAGCCCTCTAGCCATTCTGTCAATTTGAATGCCGCCATCGGTGGCATTCACGAAGGCCACTACGCGCTAGAAATCACCCAAGGCCGCATGCGCCTAGTAGAAATCTCCGAAGCCCGCTCGCTGGGCGAAGAAGAAGGGCCTCCGGGAGAATTGAAAGTGTATCCGGTGCGAGTAGAGCCCAGCCGCACACGGCCCGGTGAATGGGTTACTGTATTTGATACAGTGAGTGATGCAGACTTTCTGATTGTGGAAATGAAGAAGTATCTATCGAAGGGTTGGCTTTCTTATCTCTTCGGGGTTTTTACTTTTTTCATTTTTGAAAGGCGTCAGGTCAACCAATGGCAAAGAAGAGATTCAGAGCTTTCTCCAAATGATCGTATGAAAGTTCGAACATTCATCCAGAATTCCTATGATTCACAAGCGGTAATAGCCCAGAATTCTTGGGCAGACAAGATAAAGCACTTTCCTCAATTAAGCAGGGCGGAATATTTATCCAATCGGTTTAATCTTTTCACTCAATATTACCAGCGCGTATTTCAACAAATAAAACATGAAGTAAAACCGGCCCAATCATCCAAGGTGGTTTCCGCCCGTGCCCGCTCGCTGGGGGATGAAACTCGTGAACAGGAAATATCCGAAAAAGCAGCTCAGTTGGAAAAATTTCTCGGCCAATTGAAGACCGGGCCAATGATGAGGGATTATTTTTTGGCTGATCCACGTTCTAATGCGCACGGAAGTTTTTTCATGATGTCCAATGAAAATGATTGGCCGAAATTAGTGAAGGAACTTCCCAGAATGTCGCCGCAATCGGATGGGATTCGCGTTCATATGGGCGTTTCCGGTTTTCAAAATGAAGAAATTATGGCCATAAGGCACTCAGACATAGCAATTATGATAGGAATTAATTCTGCTGAAATTGCCGCGCATCAGACATTGAAAGAAGTTCTTTGTTCTCCGGCTCTTTCCGGGGCAGATCGCTTATCTCCTGAAGATAGATTTCAAACCATTAACGATGAGTGGCACCGTTTGACGCAGGAAAAACTATCTCTTCAACCCTCATCTTGGGAGCCTGCGAATTGGATACAAGATCCCCAAAAATTTTCGTATATTCAAAAAATGTTTTTGGAAAACCGTGTATTTTCTTTGCAGATGGATTTCCGTGATGAAAAGTCATTTGCAGTTCTGTCGGAATGGTTTAAAGAAAATGGTTTAACACTCGACACCCTTTATATTTCAAATGCTTATGAGTATAAAGATACGGGTTTAAAAAACAGATCAGGAGATTTATTCGAACGAAGTATTGCTTCTGTGATCCACTTTGATTCACAGCGCGGCACTCTTATTATTGATTCTCGTTGGGAACGTCACCACGAACCCTTTGGTCCTCATTTACATGTGAAAGTCGATCTGGCTATTTCCCACCCCATTTTTAATGTGAAGCAAGTGGTTCATGAGGCACTTGAAATCTTATCCGTGAAAGATGCTGCGCGATACAACGATGAGTTATTTAAACAACGCCTTCTGGAAAATCCATTTTTATTGGATGGCTATCGTTTGTTTGATCTCGTTCGAGATGATGCGATTGCCAAGATAGTCACAGAACCTGCCGAAGTATTAGCGGCAGAACTCATCGAAGCCTATTATCCCGATGGAAAAAAGACGGAATTCATCAGTGTGTATCCCGACGAAGTGGGCGATTGGAAAAATCAGGAACCTCAGCCGATTGGGGCTGGCAGTTATCTTCATACTCATCCGGATAAAAATCCGGCAGTTGATCAATTAATGGAAACATTGCGTCGCGAGAGATTAGACCAGCAAGGAAATCCCCGTTTGCCTTTTGTTCACGCGGCGGTGACGTCATTTATCATTTTGAATATTAATGGGAAGCATTTTGCGCTTTCAACGGTCCGGGCTACGACAAAAGGAAAATTTGGCGGATTGCTGGAGTCGGTTTCAGGAGGACATGTTAAAGCTGGAGAAAGCCTTCAGACGGCTGCTGCAAGAGAGCTTGTTGAAGAGCTTGGGTTCACAATAAAAAATGTGCCTTTGGTGGGTTATCAGCGTTATGAAGATAAATCCAGTGACAACACGCATGACTTTGTTGCCATGATTCTGCTGGATGAAGCACAAACCCGCGCTTTTCTGAAAGATTTTGAAGAAAAAAATATCCGTCTTTTTACCGTGGACACGCAAGAAGATTTGGCCAGACACATGCCGAATCGCGTGAGCAAGGTAGAAGAAAAAACTCCTGAAATATATACCCAGGAACTTCGGGATAAAAAAGGTGAAATCGCCTACGGTGTTCTTTCGCCTTTTGAAGTTCTGATTGCGTATTATCGAGATTTAAAACAACGCGAAGGTCTTGCCGGCGTGGCCAAGGAATTCGCATGGATTGAACTCGAAAAGGAAAAAGAAGGAAACTTTTTAGGCAAAGACAGTTTAATCAATTCTGCCCTTGATACTTATAAAACTTTAACAGAATCCAGCGATCAAGCGCGCTCATTGGGTTTTCCGGATTCCAGAATTTCGAGTATCGAAATCGAAACCTCACGGATTTTTGCGGATTATATTTTGCCGCTGGCTCTTCGGATTTCGCCCGAAGCATTTAATGAAATTATGAATGTTTGGTTTCCTGAAATGTATCAAGCCGCCGCGGCTGGAATGCCTGCAAGACAAGTGGCGCGCATCCAATCCTCATCCGAAGTCACCGAATCCATCTTCTGGGCGGCGTAGGGCAAGAAGTTCCTTGCTATTCCTGTAGGGATTTCATATGCTTTTTCCTTAAATTCCAATCGAAGTTGAGATATCTGTAATGAAAAAAATTAGATTTTCTAAACACGCAATAGACCAAATGATTGAACGGGGCGCCAGTGAAGAAGAGGTTTGTCAAACGATATTGAGGGGTGAAAAAATACCTGCTAAAAAAGGAAGAAGCGCTTATCGATTTAATTTTCAATATGGTAGGCTTTGGTCAGGAAAGTATTATCATACGAAGCAGGTGATGCCTGTGATAGTCGAGGAACCATCGGAAATAGTTGTTGTTACTGTTTACACATTTTATTTTTAGTACAGGGGGCGCAAATATGAAAATCAGTTATGATCCTGAAGTAGATGCTTTATACGTTCGTTTTATGGATAAAAAAGAGCAGGTTACTACTCATCGGCTTACCGAAGACATTGCGGTGAATTATAATTCAAAAGGAGAAGTGGTGGGTATCGAGGTTCTTTCCGCTCATGAACATCTTAAATTTTCTGGTAAGAAGCCTGTGCTTGAGCAAAAAAATCTAAATATTATCTCGGCCTAACTGACTCGGCCATCCAAATTCCCATTTACATTTTCCCGGAAAAAAACGTATACTCATTTCGCATTTTTTGATGAGGAAGAACTTATGTCAAAAGCGGTTTTGGGTGAAGCACAATCCGTTCGCAATTTCATCAAGCATCACTATCGGCACTTCAATGCCGCTTGCGTGGTGGACGCCGCTGAAGGATATATCGCGCACTTAGCCGGCGGCGGAAAAATGTTTGTCACGCTGGCCGGGGCTGTGAGCACGGCCGAGCTGGGCCTGAGTTTCGCTGAGATGATTCGTCAGGATAAGGTGCATGGGATTTGCTCAACCGGCGCCAATTTGGAAGAAGACATTTTTAATTTAGTGGCGCATGACCACTACCGCCGTGTGCCGCAATACCGCAATTTAACTGCCGAAGAAGAATTCGCCCTACGCAATCAAGGTTTGAATCGTGTGACCGATACCTGCATTCCCGAAGAAGAGGCGATGCGCCGTATTGAGCGCAAATGCCTGAAGCTTTGGCAGAAAGCCGGCAAAGAAGGGAAGCGCTATTTTCCTTATGAATATATGTATCAGCTCATTGAAAGCGGTGCAATTAAAAACGATTATCAAATAGACCCAAAAGATTCCTGGGTAGTGGCTGCCTGCGAAAAAAACCTGCCGATTTTTACTCCGGGCTGGGAAGATTCCACGCTGGGTAATATTTTCGTAGCCAATGTGATGCGCGGCGATGTGTCGAGCTATCACGTTGTGAAATCCGGTGTAGAGCAAATGGCGGCATTGGTCGAGTGGTATCAAGCCAACTCGAAAGCGCAATCGATAGGATTTTTCCAAATCGGCGGAGGCATTGCCGGAGATTTTCCTATTTGTGTCGTGCCTCTTATCGTTCAAGATTTGCGGAAAGAGTGCCGGCTTTGGGGTTATTTTTGCCAAATCTCCGATTCTACGACTTCCTATGGTTCTTATAGCGGCGCGGTGCCTAATGAAAAAATCACTTGGGGGAAATTGGGCATCAGCACGCCGCGCTTCATTATAGAATCCGACGCCACCATAGTAGCGCCGCTCGTTTTTGCGTATGTGCTGGGGGTGTAAAAGCGTAGCTGCTGCCCCTCTCCCTTGAAAAGGGAGAGGGGAAGGGGTGAGGGTTTGCG
>JACQQR010000247.1 GCA_016206875.1 Candidatus Omnitrophota bacterium | reverse complement strand
GGCAAGCACCGGCAGCATGGCCGCGCGCTTTTGTTCATACCTGGCGGCCGCTTCGTCCCATTTTTGTTTCAGTTCAGAAGATATTTTAAATTGATTATTCATAATAGTCGTGAGTCTTGAGTCGTGGGTCGTGAGCAGTCAATTCTGTTTTTACTGACGACTCACGACCCACGACTCACGACTGCCTTTATCGATCCAATTCCCCGGCAATCATGTTCACCGAGCCGAAGGTGGCGATAATGTCCGCCACAGTGCCGCCCTGAATCATATTGGCCAGCGCCGCCATGGGGGGGAGACAAGGCGGGCGCACGCGCACGCGATAGGGCTTGTCGGTGCCGTCGCTTATCACATAAAACCCCAGCTCCCCATTTCCGCCTTCCACAGGAAAATACGCTTCACCTTTGGGGGGGCGGATGCCGTGGCCAATCATGATTAATTTAAAATGATTCATCAACCCTTCGATATTGCCGTACGTATTTTCCTTGGCCGGAAGCATCACCCGTTTTTCTTTTTCACCGCTTGGATAAATTTTTTGCTGATCGTATTTAGACGTGCCGTCGAGCGTGGGATCCACGGCAGCCTTGATTTCTAAAAGACCTGAAGTATGTCCGAGCTTGGCCTCATCCACCATTTTTGCTCCGGCAATCACTTCTCCCGTGAACGGATTCACTTGCACCGGCCCTTCTTTCATTTTGGAAAAAGCCTGCTCAATAATACGCATGCTCTGGCGCATCTCTTCCATGCGCACTAAATATCGGTCATAATTATCGCCTTGCAAGCCGACGGGAACATCGAAATCGACACGGTCGTAGGCAAAATACGGCTGGGCCTTACGCACATCATAATCCACTCCGGTGGAGCGCAAAAAAGGGCCGGTAATCCCGTAGGCCAGCGCATCTTCTTTCGAGATCACGCCCACGCCTTCGAGGCGATCCACAAAAATCCGGTTGCGCGTCAGAAGCCGGTCGCATTCGGAAAGAATTTTGCGCACTTCCGCCAGCGCTTTCAGTGTTTTTTCTTTACATCCTGCCGGAAGATCCGCCTTGACTCCTCCCACGCGCGCGTAAGAAACCGTAAGACGCGCGCCGGTTACGTCTTCCACAAGCTCATACAAAAATTCGCGGGCCTTCATCAAATATAAAAATGCCGTAAACGATCCCAGCTCCATGGCCGAAGCGCCGATACAGGTCAGGTGATCGGTGATGCGCGAAATTTCGCTTAGAATCACGCGGATATACTGCGTGCGCTCGGTGCACTGGAGGCCGAACAATTTTTCCACGGCCGCCATGTAGCCGAAATTGTTGATAAGCGGCGAGACATAATTGAGGCGGTCTGTGTACGGAAGCGCCTGAAGATAATTTCCCTGCTCGCACATTTTTTCAAAGGCGCGGTGCAGATAGCCGATTTCCACTTCCGCGTCGGTGACGGTTTCGCCGTCGAGCGTAAGCATAATGCGGATCACACCGTGCATAGCCGGGTGCGCCGGACCCATGTTGATGCGCATGGATTCAGTGCCGGAGGAGGCGCGCTCGCGTGTGACTTCTAGAGGTTTGTATTCCATAACATTCAGTCGTCAGTCGTCGGTCGTGAGTCGTCGGTAGAGGCCTTTACTGACGACTCACGACTGACGACGATTGGTTGTCGTTTGTTGTAAGGATAATCTTTGCGAAGCGGGTGGCCTTCGAATTCTTCATACATCAGTAACCGCTTCAAATTAGGATGGCCTTTGAAGCGAATGCCGAACATATCCCATACTTCGCGCTCAAACCAGTCGGCCACAGGCCACAATTCGGCGAGCGAATCTATTTGCGCAGCCTCAAGCTCCACAGGCGCCTTCACGCGCAAACGGTGGTTGTATTTGAGCGAATAAAGGTGGTACACCATTTCGAAACGGCATGCACCCTCTCTGGCTTTCTCCCCGTGGGGGAGCGCGGTTAGGGGTGAGGGTGGGTAATTCAAATAATCCACCGCCGTGATGTCCATCAGTATATTGAAATCAAGTTGTGGGTCGTATTTTAAGAATTTCATCAGCGTGCCCAGGCCTTCTTTGCGGATGATTACGGTTTGATCGCCATGCTGGCTGTGCGAGCAAATCACCAGATCCGGGAACTTATTGGTTACGGCTTCAATGAGATTCATTATCAGTCCTGAGTACTCAGTCCTGAGTGCTGAGTCCTGAGTCCTGAGTAAAACCAAGCTTTAGTACTCAGGACTCAGCACTCAGGACTCAGCACTATTTTTTCCATCCATCCCGTTCAATTTTTTCCTGCAATTTGATGATCCCGTCAATCACCGACTCCGGCCGCGGCGGACAGCCGGGGATATAAATATGCACGGGGATCACCGTATCAATGCCCATCACCGTGGCGTAATTGTCGTAAAATCCGCCGGTGCAGGTGCATACGCCAAAAGCAATCACCCATTTTGGATCCGTCATTTGATCATACACGCGCTTCATGACCGGCGCCATTTTTTGGCTGATGGTGCCCACCACAAACAGCACGTCGGATTGGCGCGGGGAAAAGCGCGGAAAACCGGCGCCGAAACGGTCCATATCGTAATGCGAGCAGGCCACAGACATGTATTCCATGCCGCAGCAAGCGGTCACCAGCGGAAACTGAAAAATGGAAAATTTGCGGGCCCAGCCCACCACTTCGGATAATTTGGAAGTAAAAAACGCGGGAGACAACGAATAAGTCCGCCCCAGCTCTTCTACTTTTTCTTTTGTGTTTATCCCCATTTCAGCGCTCCTTTTTTCCAGGCGTAAAAAAATCCCGCCATCAGCACCGTAACAAACACCAGCATCTGCAAAAATCCGGCCATACCCATTTCCTGGAACAGTACGGCCCAGGGATAGAGAAAAATGATTTCGATATCAAACAGCAAAAAAAGCATGGCCGTTATATAAAAACGCACCGACATGCGGCCTTTCGGGCGCGAGAGCAAATCTTTGCCGCATTCAAACGGCTCTTCCTTAACCGGCGTAGGATGTTGAGACGCAAGAAGAATGTGCAAGCCCAGCAGGGTGGTGATGATTAAGGCGGAAAAAATCACCGTGAAAATTAAAATGGCTTCATTCATGTGCCTATCCTGATTGGAGGGAAAAGAAAACGGTGATTTTATCACGGGCAAGCTTGATGTGAAGGGAAAAACTTATATACTCTTGCCATGACCGCCGCCTCCTCTTTCTCACCCAAAGCCGCCCGAAGCTGGGCGCTGTACGATTTAGCCAATACCATCTACTCCGCGGGTGTAGTGACGGTGTTCCTGCCTCTGTACATTACTTCGCTCACTTCAGTGAATCTCGTGCTCGGTGTCACCGCCACTTGTTCCATGATACTGGCCGGCCTGCTCGCCCCGCCGCTGGGCGCTCTAACGGATGACGCCGGAGGTACCAAGCGCCATTTGATAGTCTCAACAGCCATCACTTGCGCGGCCGTGTTTTGTCTGGCGCTTCAGGCGCCGCTCGGCTTTCTTTTGAGCCTTTTTGCCATCGCCCATTTTTTCTATCACTTGTCGCTGGTTTATTACAATTCGCTATTGCCGGTGGTCGCACCCCCGGAGCGCCAAGGCCGTGTGTCGGGGCTAGGCGTGGGTTTGGGCTATGCCGGCGTTCTCTTGGCTCTTCCGATCGGCTATGCGGTGGAAAAATATTTTGGTACGCGTTTTACCTTTCCCGCCGTAGCTTTACTTTATTTCCTGGGCACGATTCCACTGGTGCTGTTTGTGCCGGAACGAAAAGTGGATAATCCCAAACCCTTTCGTCTATGGCTGATTGGGCGCGAATTAAAAGAAACAGCGCGCACGATTTGGGGCTTGGGCGCGCATCCCCAAGTGCGTAACTTTTTCATCGCCAACTTTTTTATTCAAGAGGCCGTCAACGCCGCCATTTTGTGGCTGTCTGTTTTTTTGAAATTCACATTTGGCCTGAGTCAAGGCGCTTTGATTTTGGTGCTGATGGGAACCAATCTATTTGCCTGTCTTTTCGGATTTGCTGCGGGCTTTGCCACAGACCGCATCGGCGCCTTCAAAATGGCGTGGCTGGCAGCACTCTCTTTATCCGCGAGCTTCGTCTGCCTGATGTTTATCCGGAATGCCTACGTAGCACTCACGGCCCTTTTGATTTTCGGTTCGCTGGGACTTGCCGGCACGTGGACAGCGGGAAGAAAATTGTTAATCGAATTATCGCCGGAAGAAAAAATCGGAGAATATTTCGGTCTCTATGGCCTCACCACCAAACTGGCCTGCTTCTCGATGACCGCCTTTGCCGTCATCGCCGACCGCGCCGACTTCCGCGCCGCCATCGGCTTACTGGCCGTCTCCACCGCCCTAGGCCTCCTCTTCCTCACCCGGGCGGGGAAGACTTGCTAAACATTCCTCTTAAGCCACTTTCAAAATAGGTTGATTTTCTTTTCTTTTCACCAAATGAAGTGTTACCTGACAACCCAAGGCTTCAGCAAATTTTGCCAAAGTGTCCAAAGAAAATCCCTGCCGCCTGCCCCGCTCAAATTCGGAAATAAATTGCTGCGTAACACCCATTTTTCCCGCCAAATCAGCCTGATTCAAATCCAGAGATTCTCTTCTCTCTAAAAGTTTTTGAAGAAGCAATGCTTTGGCATATTCAATTTCATAGGCTTCTCGATATCCCGCTTGTTTTAACCGTTCTTGAAATCGCTTACCATACGGACGAACATGTTTGTTCATCCAATACACCGTTTCCTAAGTTCGTATAG
>JACQQR010000253.1 GCA_016206875.1 Candidatus Omnitrophota bacterium | reverse complement strand
CCGCTGGCCATCGCCGGAGTGCTCTCGGCCGAAGCGCTTCGCTACGTGGGTCCGTCGCTCAATCTGCCGCCGCTGGTGACAGAAGGGCTGGCGATATTAACTTCCACCTTGGGCGGAGGATTCGCCAATCCCGGCTCTAGTTTCGGGGAGGTGATGAAAAACATCACGCCCAGTTTGGTGGGGCAGTTTAGCGCACTGGGAGTCACAGCCTTAGGCCAAGCCGTGGGGCTGGACCCTCGCTTGACGGCACTCATCGGAGTCGGTGTCGGCGCCGTTGCTTCGGGACTAACGCAGGGAATTATCAATCAAAACACAACAGTGATCGGATACCGCAGTGACGGCACGCCGATTGAAGTAACGGGCAACCGTGGCGTGCTGGATTATGTGCAAGACTCCGTATTAAGGGCCAACAAGATTGGCACTTTGGTGAGTGTGGGCGCCAATATTAATATTGGGCTGGATGCGCTGGGAGCGCCGCCTATTGCGCGGGACTTTGTAACGGGATTTTTGGGATCTGTTATAGGTGCTATGGCCAGACAACCGGGAGAAGGTGGCGGAAGTGGAGCCCCTTCGGAGGCAGAGGTGCAAGCCAAAGGAGAAGGCCTGCTTTCTCAAATTGGCAGTGGCATCAAGAAATTTGGGCAAGGCGTGCTTCAGTCGGCCGAAGGCGTGGTGAGTTTCGGCGCCAAGGTGCTGGGCACGGCCGGCCAGTTTACGGCCGATGCATTCCGCGGAGCGCTGGCGGGTGTGGCCGGCTTCTTCAGCCCCGCCACGCAGGAGAACATCTATCAGGATATCGCGGGCGTCCGGCAAGGCACCATCACAGAAAGCGGGGGCGTATGGACGTGGCAGTCGGGCGAGAGCCGTGTGGTGTACAATTCCAACTACGAGACGGGCCTTGACGGCGGCGCAGCAGTCGGCGGCATTGGCGGTAAGCTGAGCGAATCGGCCGCAGGCGTTGGCGAAGTCCAGATCACCGGGTTAGGAATGAATGACGCGGGGAATTATTATTACGAGGGCCTAGGCTACCAGCATGCCGAGGGGGAACGATTCCTCTCGATACAGAATTACGAACGGGGGCGTTTGAGGAGCTGGGGGTACGAAAACGTAGAAGGCGGGCCGTCGATATTGGTTGAAGGGCCGTACGAAAACGTAGAGGGCGGGCCGTCGGTGTTTATTGGAGGACCCGCTAACGAAGATTTTTCATCAGCCCAACCCCTTCCTAAAAATGGGCGGGTAAGCGTGAGAATGCCGGCCACTTTTCTGCCAAATTGGGAGCATACTATTGATTTCCAGATGCGGGATGGAAGTATTTATAATGCTGAAGTTCGCGTAACTCCAGTTCCGGGCAATAATTCACCCGGTGAGTCATCTGAGGAAGAGCCGGAGGATTTGTATGTGCTGGTGAATGGAATTATGAATGATCGGCTGGGTTCTAGTCCGGAATACTTGTTCAATTTCCGAGAAGATATTGTGGAAGAAAGTCAGAACAAAGTAAAAAGAGAAGACATTATTCTAGCGCCGACTTTTTTTGCTACGTGGGCCAGTAAGCTATTAGATATTTTGGGTTATCTCAGATTCCCGCTGCAGACGGCGAAGATCATCACAGCGCAAAGTCTTGGGGCGATGCTTACGGCGGCGCTAAAAATCAGCGGCAGGAAAGAGCTGACAAAGTCCATATCGGAATTAATGAATGGTACAAAGGATGTATTTGAATTCATTAAAGAATCCATGGACCCAAATCGAGCCGGAAAAATAGCGGAAGAAATTGAAGATGCTTTGGAGGCGCATTTTGCCGAAGAATCCGAGGACCGGTTGCGCAGTATCACAGCCGTGGCTTATTCGGGAGGATTTTTGCCTTTGGCCGAGATATTAGTGAATAATCCGTATGATGTGAGCACGGGAAGCGGATATAATACACAAAGTTTGGTGGGGCTGGGTGCAGCCACTTTTAAAATAGGAGAGATGGCGCAGGCTTTGGTAGACAAAACAGCATCCGTGGCCGCAGTAATTTCTACTTTCGTGCGGAATGTTTCGGGAGTGGCCGATGCAGTTGTAAGCGGCGTGTTAAATGGTATTCAGGGAGGATTGGAAGAAATGGCCCAACTAGGTGCGGAGCTAGGCATGGCCTCGGACGCGGCCAGCACTTATGTGGTGGCGGTAATGGACCGGCTTCGCTCGGGACTTTACAGCGAAGCCTATGATACCTTTGAAAGGTGGATCCAGGCCATGATGGGCAATCTTGAGGCGGCCGAGCCGTTGGATATGACCGTTTCTGATGAGCTCAACGTGGTGGTGAATGTGTACGGGACAGAAGACATTCTGACCCAGATGGGAATCGAAGGAAATATGGTTGCAGGATATAGAACGGAAATCGGAGGATTTGTAGTAGGAAACCAATTCCAGCCTTTGGTGAATATAGAAATCAAAGGCGCATCGCATTTTGATTATATGAGGCAAGAGAATTTTGATTTAACCCAAGCGGCGGGATTGGGAGGGTCTTTTGGTTTGGGTGCAGCCCTGACCCAGTTTATTGGTTTGGATCATTTAGATGCCTACGGAGGCCCGTTGGGCATGGGCCTAGCCCTGCACGACTTGATGACCGGTGAAGACCGCGCGTGGAACGAGCGCGTAGCCAACTTCGTAGCGGATATGGTGGGGCATAGTCAGACGGTGGATGATTTAAAACGGTTTATGGATAATGACGCAAAAACTGAGCATGGAGCAACTATAGAAGGAAATCCGGATCATTGGATTATTCATTTGCCTGGTTCGGAAGATAGAAAATGATGCAATCCTCTTTATCTGTCATTCCCGCGGAAGCGGGAATCCAGGAATGCCGCAGAAAGATTCTAAGTAGCGCTCTAGTTCTCGCATTGTGTTGTTTGATTGCTCCTCCAACTGCCATTGCGAATAATGATCTTGCAAAAATAAGAGGCCAACGCCAGTTAGAGTTGGAAGGAAAAGCTCTTTTCAGACAGGGCAAATACGACGAAGCCCTTCAAAAATTTCAAGAATCTTGTGCACCGAAGTATGAACTCTATAAAGGCCGAGGGAATGGCTATGCTGAGTCATATATCCGGGAAATTTATGTAATGCGGGGCGAATATGAAAAGGCATTAGAACACGTGACGAGGGTTTTGAAATTACCTTACATGCAAGAGATACTAAAAAAATCTACTCACGATAATTTTACTGAAGAAAAGTTAGAGTACGAGGCGTTAATAAAAGCCAGAGATACTGGTTCATGGCAGCCAGTTTATGATTTTATCGATTATTTGAAAAAAACACATCACAACGAATTACCGCCTAATGGGTACAATTTGGGCAGCATTACCCCCATCTCCACGATCCTCCGCCTGTACGACACCATCGGTGATCACGATGCGGGGATAGCGTATGTGGACATGATTTTGGATTGGACATTTGAGGTAGATAAGCCGGAATTCAGCCATATCAATCGGAACATTTCTAGCGAAGAAGCAGAGAAATATATGAAGATAAAAAAACTAGCTGATGGCAAGCCCAATAAGGAGTGGCGCGTTTATAAATGGCTGCGCGAATACCTCCTCGTGCGCGAAGCGTTCGAGCAGGATAAGCGCGAAGGCACTCGCGGCCGCGCGACCCAAGCCCTCATTCAATCCGATTATTT
>JACQQR010000246.1 GCA_016206875.1 Candidatus Omnitrophota bacterium | reverse complement strand
CTGAGTCCTGAGTCCTGAGTTAAAAGCATTTACTCAGGATTCAGGACTCAGGACTAGTCATTATCCTTCAACCTTTGTTTCGTGCCTCAACTTTTCTTTATCGTATACTTCGAGCACTGTTCTCTGGATGTACTCTCTGCATTCCAACGTAATGGGATGAGCGATATCTTTATGCTCATTTTCCGGCCCGTCATTTTCCTGAGACTGCGGTTCCCGGGAGGTCACTCCTTCAATATTGGCGCCGCATTGATTGCAAAACTTGCTTCCTTTTTCGTTCCGATGATTGCATTTCGGACAAGAATCTTTGAGCTTGCGTGATGGCATGGCCACAAATAAGCCTTTGTGGCCTTCTATAACTTTTATATCCCGTATCACAAAAGAGTCGTCAAGGGTAATCGTGACGAACGCGCGTAATTTATTTTTTGGATCGTCTTTCCTGAATATGCGGACTTCGGTTATTTTCACCGGAGCACCCCTTTTTGATCCTGATGTTGATACTCTGAAAGAAAGTACTGACAACAACCACTTTCAATCCGGGGTCTCTTTTAAGCCGGTTTGCCAGTTGCTCGGCTGATGCTTTCTTGGAAAATACGGCAAAAACGGAAGAGCCACTTCCCGTCAGGTATCCCGAAACACCTTCCTGCTTCCAGGTGTCGAGCAAACGCCGCAGTACAACATGTTTGCCCTTCGCAATTTCTTTAAAATCATTTACAAACATGCGTTGTGCCCGGGCGATTTGTCCGCAATTCAAAGAACGTGCGCAAATTCTAACATCGCCCCTAACCGAAGTCAAGAAAACGGGTTGCCTCCTTTGCGCATCCAATTCATGATACATTTCCCTCGTAGATAATCCCTTGGAAAATCCAACGATCACAAAAAAATATTCCTGAGTACAGGCTACGGGCTTGACCCGTTCGCCTCTTCCTTCCACAAGCGCCTCCGCACAATCATAAATAAAAAAAGGGACATCCGAGCCTACTTGTTGTCCTAATCGGGCCAAATCCGGCTTGGATAATTTCAAACGGAAAAGATGATTCGCCGCCATTAAAAAAGAAGCGGCATCACTGGAGCCTCCTCCCAATCCTGCCCCAATTGGAATTATTTTTTTAAGCTTCACTTCCAGGCCGGGGAATGAATGCAGGAAATCACACAATACTCGATAGGCTTTCTGAAGGGTATTGCCTTCCCTCACAGGTACACGAAGGCCTGATACAGAGAGCTTTAAGCCGGATTTTTTTCGTCTACGCAGTCTGATTTCATCACAAAAAGAAACTCGCTGAAATAAAGAACACAGATCATGAAACCCGTCTTTTCTCTTGCGGGAGATGCGAAGAATCAGATTTAACTTGGCGGGAGCTAGAACCGAAAGATAGGAAGTGGGCATGGGAATTTCGTCGTGCGTCTCAGTATAGTAGAATACGGACGGTTCTCCGAGGGAGAACCGTCCGTATCTATCGTCCCCTATTTTCTTAGGACCAGTTCTTTTTCTTGTGGCGGTGCTTTCTCATTTTCTTTTTGCGCTTATGCTTATTCATTTTTCTTTTTCTAAGTTTCTTACCGCAAGGCATAGGTTCTTTTCCTCCGTTCCGTTTACAATATAACTTTATTTAACGGGTATTCAATAATTCCGGACGCGCCCGCTTTTTTTAATTCCGGAATCAACACCCGCACCACTTTCTCATCAATCACGGTGTCCACGTCAAACCAGTTTGAATCGGATAAGGGCATCACCGTGGGATTTTTAAGTGCAGGAAGGATTTTGAGCACTGCGTCCAAATGCTTTTTGGAGACATTCATCTTCAGCCCCACCTTCTCATGCGCAAGCATGGCCCCTTCCAAAAGAATGCGGATATTGTCGATTTTCTTTTTTTTCCACGGATCCTGATAGCTTTTGTGATTGGCAATAAATTTTGTCACGGAAGTAATCACCGTCTCGACAATGCGCAGGTTATTGGCAGCCAGGCTGCTTCCCGTTTCCGTAGCCTCCACAATAGCATCCGCCAGTTTTGGCGGTTTGGCTTCTGTGGCCCCCCAGGAGAATTCCACTTCCGCTTTCACTTTATTTTTCTTTAAAAAAGACCGCGTCACATTTACCAGCTCCGTGGCAATTTTTTTGCCCTCTAAATCCTTGACCTGCTGAATGCTCGAATCTCTGTGGACGGCCAGCACCCAACGCACAGGCTTTCTGGTTTGCTTGGAATAAGTCAGTTCCACAACCTCATGAACTTTCGAGTCATTTTCCACAATCCAGTCATGACCGGTTAGCCCCGCATCCACGGTCCCGTCTTCCACGTATCGCGACATTTCTTGCGGACGGAAAAGCACCACCTCAAGCTCTTCGTCATCAACCAGGGGATAATAGGAGCGGGCATTGGGAGTAATCGCAAATCCCGCTTTTTTAAACAGCTCATACGTAGAATTCTCAAGACTGCCTTTAGGCAGTCCCAATTTTAATTTTTGCATGCCATTTCCTTTCCTCAGCCGATTCTTTTTAACCTTTCTTCCTTTTGATAAGCAAAATTTCAATTTGCTGGAATACAACCAGGATCACAAGCACAATGAGGGTGCCGTAAATAGCCCCTTCATAAAATCCCACGCCGCAAGCCAGGCCGATCGCCGCACAGCTCCATAAACACGCCGCTGTGGTGAGTCCTATCACAGAAACTCCGGCGCGAATGATGGCCCCGGCGCCCAGAAAACCAATCCCGCTCACTACCTGGGCGGCAATCCGGGAAGGATCGATTTGCGCAGACTGGGTGCGATATTCTTCAAAAATAAAAATGGAGACAAGCATAATTAACGCAGATCCGGCGCTGACAAGCGCATGGGTACGAAACCCGGCCTCTTTTCCAACATACTCGCGCTGCAAACCGACCGCGCCGCCCAATAAAGCAGCCAAAGCCATTCTCGTAACTAATTCCCAAGAGTGGATCAAAAGACACCTCCAATTTTTAAATTCGGATTGGCGGAAATTTCCAGTCCTGACCTGATTCCTTTGCGGTATTTTTCATAGCCTGATTTGGCGATCATGGCCGCATTGTCGGTGGTAAATTCAAGCTTGGGAATCATCACCGAAATTCCGTGCTCTTCACTTAAACTTTTGAGGCGCATTCGCAAAAGCGAATTGGCACTGACCCCCCCGCCGACAAAAACCCGTTTGATCCCCGTTCGTCGGCTCGCGTTTTTTACGCCTTCAATCAACCAGTCGACCGCGGCATGCTGAAAACTTGCGGCCAAATCAGCCGGTTGATTTTTAATGGCTCCCCCTTCTTTTTCCAGCAAATGGAGCACGGCTGTCTTGATTCCACTAAAACTGAAATCCAGTTCTTGATCCAATTTCGGCTTAGTAAAGCGGTAACGAAGTGGATTGCCCTGTTGAGCCAAGGAGTCGATTACAGGCCCCCCAGGATACGACAATCCCATTAATTTTGCTACTTTATCGTATGCCTCTCCCACGGCATCATCCACCGTATGTCCCAACGGAGTGAATGTGCCGTTCTGGTAAAGAACTAACGCCGTATGTCCTCCCGAAACAATCAGCCCAAGATAGGGCCCATTAATTTCCCCCGCCTCCAGCAAATTTGCTTCCAAGTGAGCTTCCAAATGGTTCACTCCTATTAAATCTAACTTTCTGGAATAAGCAAAGGCTTTGGCAAAGGAAATTCCCACCAAAAGCGACCCAATCAAACCCGGACCCTGCGTCACACACACCAGCTGAATTTCCGAGACGGAGACGCCGGCCTTTCGCATGGCCTCATGAAACACAGCCCGGATGTTCTCCAATGCGTGGCGTGAAGCAATTTCGGGCACAATCCCCCCGTAAGGCGCATGCCTTTCCAAGCTGGAGCTAATCACATTGGAAAGCACTTTGTTCCCGTCCTCCAGGAAGGCGCAGGAAGTTTCGTCACAGGAAGTTTCTATGCCTAAAGTAATCATGATGCCAATAAATCCTTTAACGCGACGATTTGAATGCCTTGCTTTCTAATTTTTGGCGCTAATTTTTTGATTGCATCCAGGGTTTTTTTCCGGTAGTGGCCGATGCCGATCGCATGGCCCTCTTGCCTGGCCTGATCCGCCAACTGCCATATCTGACGCTCAATGTAAGAGGATTGATCTTCATTATCTAAAAACACATTCCGCTTAAGCT
>JACQQR010000245.1 GCA_016206875.1 Candidatus Omnitrophota bacterium | reverse complement strand
GGCGCCCCCGCGGCAAACCATCCGGGAACCGTGCGACTCGCGCAAACGCGTTAAATAGGCGTTCAAACGCGGAAATCGCTGCTCGTTGACAATCACAAAAATGGGCATGCCCAAAAAACAGGTGCGAATGTTCAAATATTCCCAATTGCCGAAATGCGCCGTGAGAAGCGCCGTGCCCTCACCCGAGCGTTTGCAAGCAAAATAGCGCTCCACTTCCGGGATGTGTACATACTTTTCCGCCGTCTCGCGCGTCATCCGGGGAAAATGAAACATCTCCACGAGATTTTGGCACATACTCATGTAATTCGAACGAATAATAGCCCGAATCTCGCCCGGCCGGAAACGCCCCGGAAAAGCAAACTTAATGTTGGCATAGGCCTGTGAGGCCCGAATACCCGTCAACGCCATGAGCCATCCCACCGTGCGGGCAACGGCAAGCCCCCAGGTAACCGGCAAATGCGAAAAAATATAACCAATGGCTTTAACGAGCCAGCAAGCGATAAAGTCGATCATCGAGGACCGGTTCTCCGGAAGTAATTTTTAACTGAACGCACAGCACCAACGGATTGAGCATCTCGGTGAGAAGCTCGGGACTGCGCCTATAATCTTTCTCCGTCACTACGATATCCTGAACTAAACCTTTCTCCTTGAGCCGCCGGGCTTCTTCTAAATCTTTGAAATCAAAATTATGATGATCTCGAAATTCCATGGATTGTTGAATACGCGCTCCTTGCGCTGTCAGTAACTCCCGGAATGATTCCGGATAGCCAATGCCGGAGAGGGCGAGCACATCTCGCCGGTTTAAAAACTCCGCTCCCAGTTCCGTTTTTTCTTTTGCGCGAAATAACCTTCCGGGCACATGCTCTGCCTCTACAATCTCCGCTTGAGGCGCATAACGGCCCAGCGTATTTCGAATGGCTTGTTGACTGTCCCGAGGCACGTCGGCTGAGTGTGTGAGCACAATAAAGTGGGCACGAACCAGCAATTCCAAAGGCTCCCGCAAATTTCCCCACGGAATTAAATGGCCATTTCCAAACGGCTGCTTGGCATTAATGAGAACAATGTCTACATCCCGTTCCAATTGCGTGTGCTGAAACCCATCATCAAGCAATACAATGTCGAATGAAGCATTCCCCATTTTTTTGAGAGCGGTTTGATACCGGTTTTTGCCCACTCCAAGCACGGCGGCCGGGCAAGAAGCCTCCAATTCAGCCGTTTCGTCGTGGGAATAGCCGCGCATCAAAATGAGAACTTTTTTATTCCCCGCAGCAAATTTCCGGGCCAGCATTTTGACAAAAGGGGTTTTCCCGGTCCCCCCCCAGGTAATATTGCCTACGCTGACGACAGGAATAGGAAGTTTTTTGCGCGTGAGCCATCCTTTTTCGAGCGCCCAATTTCTTAATCCGCAGGCGGCGGCATACCCTTTCGAAGCCAAAGCCAAACCGGGAATCAGTAATTCTTCCAAGAAGCCTTCGGCGCCGTCTTCAGTAATTTTTTTGATTCGCTTACGCATGAACTGGGGCCTCGGCGGAAAAAAATTTCTCTATCCATTCCAGATGTCTGGCTGTAGCGCCGCGCTCACTTTCTACAAGTTTCCGGGCCTTTTCGCCGCGCTCTTGCCGAAGCTCAGGATGATGTAAATATGCACGCACTCTCGTAAGAAGAGCCTCGGGCGCCGGCACGATTTCCGCGGCCCCGGCGGTGATGAATGCCCGATACACCGCTTCGAAATTGTGCACATGCGGGCCGCTCAACACCGCGCAAGAAGCGCAGGCCGGCTCAATAGGATTTTGCCCGCCATGCGGAATAAAACTTCCGCCCATAACGGCCAGCGACGCGATGGAATAAAAACGCCTGAGCTGGCCCACGGTATCGAGAATGAGTATTTTCCCCTCTCCCTTTGAAATTCCCGAATAAAAATCCGCTTTCAATCCCATGTGATTCGCCTGTGCTCCTACCTCACGGGCACGTTCGGGATGACGCGGAGCCAAAATTAAACGGAGCCGGGGAAATTCTATGAGTGCCTTAAATACTTCGAGAAGAATGATTTCTTCACCCGGATGCGTGCTTCCGCCCACGATAATTAAATCTTCTTCGGCGAAGCCCCACTCGCGACGTAAGGCGGCCGCATCCCGGCCGGAATCCTGCTCAGGGATTTGATCAAACTTCATGTTGCCCAGCACATGGATTTTAGACGCCGGGAATTTCAAAGACGAGTAGCGGTTTTTATCTTGCTCGGTTTGCACAAGCACAAAATCAATCGCCTCAAACACAGGCCGCATCAGCCACGCAATCCGTCGATAGCCTCGGAGCGATTTTTCTGAAATTCTACCGTTGATAATGCCTATCGGAATCCGGCGTTCGCGAGCGCGTAAAATAAAGTTTGGCCAAATCTCCGTCTCTGCAAGCAAAATCAAATCCGGCTGTATGCTGTCCAGCACATGGCCCGAAATGGCGCTGATATCAAACGGAAAATAAATCAGCCGGCATCCTTTTTCTTCTAAAGCGCGCGCCGCAAACTGGCCGGTGGGCGTTACGGTGGAAAGCACGAGAAGAACATCTCCCCCGGCGGCCAACAGTTCGACCAAGCGTCTGACAGCCGCCACCTCACCCACGCTGACGGCATGCACCCAAATTACTTTTTTGCCCGATCGTTGAAATGCTGCGCAGTCAACGCGCCCAAAACGCTCACGAAACAGCTTTTTTTTATCCGGGGCCTGCTTTGATTTTTCAAAAAAACGCCTCAGAGAGAACAAACCGAATAAAACCATGGCCATATCAAAAATCAGCGTGCGGCCCAAAAACATTTTCCTAAAGCCGATTCTAGGCGCGCGGGTGGGCTTCATGATAGGCCTCTTTCAGGCGCTTGGTGGTGACATGCGTATAAATTTGCGTGGTCGAAAGATTTTCGTGGCCCAGAAGTTCCTGCACGCTGCGCAGGTCCGCGCCTCTGTCCAGTAAGTGGGTGGCAAAAGTATGGCGCAAAACGTGCGGCGAAATATTTTTGTTGAGCGCGATGCGCCGCGCATATTTCAAGAGAATGCGCCGCACACTTCGGTCGGTGAGCCGCGTGCGGCCCTTGTTCAGAAACACGGGCCCGCGGTTTTGCCCCCCTCCGTCTTCGCGCGCTTTCAAATATTCACGGGTGGCCGCAAGCGCTTTGGAGCCGGCGGGAACCAACCGTTCCTTTTTTCCTTTGCCGCGCACGCGTAGGGCCTCGGCAAAAAAGTCCACATCTTCAAGATTCAGGCCCACGAGTTCACTCACACGAAGTCCGGAGCTATACAGAAGCTCCAAAATCGCCTTATCCCGTTTTTCCATCCTGGATCCGGAGGCCGGAGCCTCTAGGAGATTCACCACTTCTTTTTCTTCCAGGAAAAATGGGAGCTTTTTATCTTTTCTGGGCGTAGAGACGCCGGATGCGGGATTTTCTTTCACGAGATTTTCCCTAACCAGAAATTTAAAAAAGGACCGCAGGCAGGCGAGCTTGCGTGAAACCGAGCTTTTTGAAAAACCTTTTTGATTGAGTTCGGCCAGATAACGGCGGATTTCCAAATAGTCGATTTTTTCCAGGGGAATATTTTTGAGAAACTCGAAAAAATATTTCAGATCAATGGAATAATTTTTAATGGTGTGCCGCGACGCATCTTTCTCGGCTTCCAGATAGACCAGAAAACGGGCGACTTGCATTTCCATACCTTATAATTCCGCTCCTTCACCGGAATCACCCTCTTCTTTTTTCGGCAAGCGGTTGGTGGTGTAGGTGCATTTCGGATAATTCTGGCAGCCGTAAAAGCTTTTGCCTTTCCCCGAGCGGCGTTTGACCAGCCAGCCGCCGCAATCTTTTTCGGGGCATTTCACATCCGTGGGAAGCGACGCCGTCGATTTGCATTCCGGAAATCCCGAGCAAGCGAGAAATTTTCCAAAACGGCCCCAGCGAATCATCATCGGCTTGGCGCATTTTTCGCACAATTGCTCCGTCATCTCCGGCGCGCGTTTCACACTTTTCATGTCGATGCGCGCCTGGGCCACCAGCTTTTCAAAAGGGCCATGGAAATTTTTGAGCACGCGCACCCAATCCACGCCCCCTTCTTCGATTTTGTCTAGTTCTTCCTCCATCTGGGCCGTAAAGTCCACATCGAGAATGCTGGGAAAATGTTTCACCAGAAGCCCAATCACTATATCGCCCAGTTCGGTCGGAGTGAGCGCCCCGCCTCTCCGCTCTGCATAACCGCGCGTTAACAGGGTATAAATTGTGGGGGCATACGTGCTGGGGCGTCCGATGCCTTTTTCTTCGAGCATTTTGACCAAGCTGGCGTCATTGTAACGCGCCGGGGGTTTGGTGAAATGCTGCGTGCCGGCCAATTCGTGAACATTGAGAACTTCCTCGGCAATCAGTTTCGGAAGCCGCTGGTTTTTTTCATCTTCCGGCTTCCCATCGGTTTTCTCTTCTCCTTCTTCTTCCACGTCTTCTTTAGCCGGCTCTTGATAGATAATTAAAAATCCGGGAAATACATTTTGTGTCCCTGTGGCTTTGAAAAAATATTTTCCGGCGGCGATAGCTACGGAAGTCACCAGATCCAATCCTTCGGACATCTGCGAAGAAACCATGCGCTTCCAAATCAGCTCATATAATTTGAGTTCATCGGATTCTACATAAGACGCGATGGATTCCGGAGTGCGGTAGATTGAAGTCGGACGAATGGCTTCGTGCGCCTCTTGCGCGCTTTTTTTGGATTTATAAATATTCGGGGTTTCCGGATAAAATTTTTCGCCGTATTTCTCGAGGATAAATTGGCGGGCTTCTTTCTGGGCCTGGGCCGAAATATTGACCGAGTCGGTGCGCATGTAGGTGATTAAACCGGTACTCCCTTCTTCCCCGATTTCCACGCCTTCATACAATCTTTGCGCGATACGCATCGTTTTTGCAGCCGGAAAACGAAGCCTGTTAAACGCCTCTTGCTGCAGTTTGCTGGTGGTAAGCGGCGCAGAGGGCTTTCGCCGGCGCGGTTTTTCTTCGACGCTCGCCACGCGAAATGTTTCTTTTTCCACATTGGCTTTGATTTGCGTAGTCACGGCCTCATTGGCCAGCTCAATTTTTTCCTCGCCGACTTTATCCAGCTTTGCGGTGAAAATAATTTCTTTCTCTTCTTCGCGCATGGAAGACAGGCGCGCCTTGAGCGTCCAATATTCCACGGGTTTGAAATTCCGGATTTCCTGCTCCCGTTCTACAACCAATCGCAGGGCCACCGACTGAACGCGTCCGGCGCTGAGCCCCTTGCTGACATTGCGCCACAATAAAGGAGAAATTTCGTAGCCAACAATGCGGTCCAAAATACGGCGGGCCTGTTGTGCGTTCACTAAATTGATATCGATTTCGCGGGGATGATTGAAGGCCTCTTTCACCGCATCCCGCGTGATTTCGTTAAACACCACGCGCTTGATGGGCGTGCCCAATTCTTCAAAAATGTGCGCCAGGTGCCAGGAAATCGCTTCTCCTTCCCGGTCCGGGTCGGGGGCCAGGAAAATGCTGTCTTTCCCTTTTGCGCGCTCTAAAAGATTTTTCACGGTTTTGCGCGCTTTTTGAATAATGATGTAATGGGGCTCGTAATTATGGGCCACATCCACGCCCATTTTGCTTTTTGGAAGGTCGCGCACATGCCCCATCGAGGCCTCCACTTCATAGTCTTTTCCGAGATATTTGTTGATAGTCTTTGCCTTGGCAGGACTTTCTACGATCACAAGTTTCTTAGCCAAAATGAATTCCTCCTTTAAAATCGGGGCACCAGTGCACTGGTGCACTGGTGCCTTTTTTATTATCCCCCGCCTACAAAATGTACGATTTCCAAACTGTCCTGATCCCGGAGCCGGACCTGGTGATACAAGTTTTTATCGACTACTGTCCGGTTCAGCTCGCAAACTACAGCCTCTTTTTTGATGTGCAGTTCCGACAGAAGCTCATGCAGTGTTTTTTGGCCCTCTATAAGTTGTAGTTCACCGTTGATATGAATCTGCATATGAGCGTCCTATAAAACAAATCCCCGATAACCTTCTATACTGGCTATCGGGGAACGAGGGGATTGTAACAGAAGTTCCGGCTTTGTAAAGCAGGATTATTGATTATAGGACGTTTCAGCTCTTTTCCCTCTTTTCCTTCTCTCCTTTTTTAGGATCCGGCTCATGCTTCAGGCTGAACAATTCTTCTAAGCGCATGATTTGAGAATCTTCTATAGCCTCTTTTTCAATTTTCTTCACCATTTGCGTAAGTGCATCCGTGTGGATTTTGAGCTTCTCCAGGCAAATCGTAGTCACCAGGCGTGTCATCAAATTGGACTGAATCTCCAGATCCATCAGCCTGTCATTGGTTTGCGTCACATGCTCCCATAATTTATCCAGGTGTTTTTTGATGTAATCCAAGCCTTCGTGGAGAGTTCTATCTTCCCGCTTAAGCTCCTCGCGGATTTTGCTGATAGCCAGAAAAGCGGCCTGTTGTGTCTTGGGGGAAGGTCTGGAATGCCGTCGAATGTTCACCGGAGTTCACCCTACACGGAAGGATAGCATAAAAAAGGAAGAAGAAGGTGACAGTCACTTTGGTGGCTGCCACCTTAGTGACTGTCACCTTAGTGACTGTCACTTTGGCACTTTAGTGACTGTCACTTTGGCACTTTAGTGACTGTCACTTTGGCACTTTAGAAAAAAGAAAAAAAAAGTGACAGTCACTAAAGTGACAGTCACTTTTTTACGCGCTTACAACCCGCGTCTTTGCCCAGGAATCTTCCAATCTTTCCCCTTTAGCCAGAATCATAATGGTTTCCAGAATGAAGCCAATCACCAAAATGAACGGGATAATGAGAAGAATATTTCTAATTACAGCTTGACCCAAAGTAACCTTGCCGCCTGTGGCGAGGTTGACCAATTTCAATCCTGTAATTTTTCTTCCCGGAGAAAAAACAAAGTCACGAAAGAGCATCCATAGGGCATTAATCACAGCCAGCACTGCATTACGCGTGAGTTCGTTTGCTTCGAATAAAACGAGCGCGGCTCCAAATCCAATCAGAATCGGAATGAGTAGCAAATCAATAATATCGGATAAAACCCTTTTTCCTTTTGATGCGAGCACCAATCCCCCTGCGCCTTCACCAATGACATCAGCCATAAATAACTCCTTTCCTTTCCCCCAAGTATCGTCCTTTGTATTTGAAACTTAATCAGGGACGGTTCTCCCAAGGAGAACCGTCCCTGACTTCCCATGTTCACTCACAATTCATGCCAGTTACCTTAACTATACCCGAGTTTTTTTAAAGCTTCCACCCCATTGGCGAACTACCATGCCTTTCAATTCGAGCTGCGTGAGGCCTTGAAGCACATCCGGAAGCTTCCGGTCTAATTGAGTGCAAAGCTCATCCGGAAACACTTCCTCCAGATTCGCCATACTTTCCCAAATTTTTTTCTCATTTTCGGAAAGATTTGTTTTGCTTCCGAATTCGGCCTCGAAGGCAGGTTGGGGATGATCTGATGCGGATAATTCCGGCGGAGGTGAATTCGAAATTGAGCGTTTCAGCACCGGATACAAATCTTCCAGAATATCTTGCGAACGCGTCACCAACCTAGCTCCGGATTGAATCAGTCTGTGCGTGCCCGCCGAAGAATAGCTATCAATCCGGCCGGGTACGGCATACACTTCGCGGCCTTCTTCCATCCCCAGGCGCGCGGTAATGAGCGACCCGCTTCTTTCACCGGCTTCCACAACCAGAATGCCCAAAGAAAGTCCTGCGATAATGCGATTGCGTTTAGGAAAATGAAACGCCATCGGCAGCGCCCCGGGCGGGAATTCGCTCAGCACAGAACCGGTCCGGCAAATTTGTTCATAAATATTTTTGTTTTCTTCCGGGTAGATTACGTCTACACCACAACCCAAAACAGCTATTGTGCGGCCCTGAGCACGGAGGGCGCCTTCATGCGCGGCCTTGTCAATCCCTAATGCCAGGCCGGAGACGATAGTGATTCCCTGCTCAGCCAATTCACAGGAAAAACGCGTGGAGACATTCACCCCATAAGCGGACGCGCGGCGCGAACCCACTATGCCGATGGCCATTTCATCCGCGGCCATCAACCTCCCCTTTACGTATAAGATCAACGGGGGATCATAAATCTGGAGAAGATTGCGGGGATATTCCGGCGCCAAAATATGCAGAATCGAAATGCCTTTCTGGGCGCATGCTTCAATCATTTTTCCGGGGGAAAAAGCTTCGGGGGCGCTCAAAATGTCCGCAGCCAGCGCAAGAGGAATTTCTGCAATATGAGACAACTCTTGCGGTGTTTGGATTTCAAACACGCGCTCGGGAAGCGTAAAGCGCTCGATGAGTTTCATCATCTGGCGGCTGGATGAACTACGCACCGAAGAGAGAATAAGTAAAGCTTCCAGAGAATTCATGCGTCACTTTTTCAGACGCGGTCAGGCGACCCCTCACGGCCGGCCCGCAAAGTTCACCGGTAAAAATAAGCCCACAGATAATTCGCAGAAAAAAATTTCATGAATTCCACGAAGCCGAATCCCAGCAGGATTCCAATAATTAGTTTGAGTGTTTTGAACATGGTTTTCTCATTCGCCATCGGTCGTCAGTCGTGAGTCATCAGTCGTCGGTCGTCGGTCGTCAGTAACGCCTTGTTTTTACTCACGACTCACGACTCACGACCCACGACGACTATAGAATTTGTTGTAGCGTCTCCCGGACAAGAGACGGCCGGATTCCTTTCACGGCAAGTAATTTCCCAATCCGTTGGGGCAGGATAAACTTTATTTTTCCGTCTCGCGCTTTTTTATCCACGAGAAAATAGCGGAAAATTTGCTGCGGTGTAAAACCAAACGAGCGAAGCGACACCGGAAGGCCACAGCAGCGAATCAATTGTAATTGCTGCCGCGCCGTTTCCGGCGTTGTCAACCCCAGCCGCAAAGCTAAATCGCAGGCGGCAATCATACCACAGGCTACGGCTTTGCCGTGTGTAAGCTGCTTTTTGTACCCGGCAGCCGCTTCAAATCCGTGCGCAAAGGTATGTCCGTAGTTGAGGATATCCCGGTACCCCCGGCTTTCATCCGGATCCACAGTGACTACCTTCGCCTTGATTCTTGCGGATTCTAAAACAATTTTCTCTAAAATTGCAATATCTTTTTTAAGCGCCCCGGAGAGATTGCCCTTGAGCCAGCTAAAAAACTCCTTTTTCATCATGCCATACTTAATGACCTCGGCCAGTGAATCAGATATCTTTTCTCGCGGGAGTGTTTTCAAAAATTCCGTATCTGCAATCACTGCCTTGGGATGATAGAAACTGCCCACCAAGTTTTTGCCCGCCTCCAGATTAATCGCCGTTTTCCCGCCAATTGAACTGTCTACTTGCGCAAGCAACGTGGTGGGAATATGCACCAGCCCCACTCCCCGCTTGAACGTGGAGGCGGCAAATCCCGTCAGATCGCCAACCACGCCGCCGCCCAGAGCCAGCACCGTGCTTGAGCGATCCAGCTTGGCGCGCAGCATCGCTTCGTAGAGACGGAATAATTCTCTTTGGCTTTTCGATGACTCCCTATCAGGGATCACGTGGAAATAGACAGGCAAATGAAGACTCGAAAGAATTTTTTTCAGCTTTGCGCCATGCAAACGCAAAATTTTTGCCTGGCTTACCACGAATAAATTGCCGCGCACATTCCAGGAACGGAGTAAACGAGGAAGCCGGTTTACAGCCCCCTTCCCCACATAAATGGAATAGCGATGGGACGCGATGGGTACAGAAATGGTTTGAATCATAGCTCGAGTACCGCCTGACATTTAATTTTAGGGGTAGGCGGTACTGTGCAGATTGCCAATGGGCTACGCCCATTTTTAATTGTCATGCTGCACTAGTATCTTGGAAATTTCCCGAGCCACTTCATCCGGTGTTTTGTAATCGGTGGTCACCCGGTTTTCAAACACCTCGTAAAGAGGCTGCCTTTCTTCTAAAATCCGCTCTAATACCACACGCGGTTCCGCTGATTGAAGCAGCGGCCTGTCACGCATCATTTTGAGCCGTTCCCAGAGAACCACCAGAGAGGTTTCCAGATAAAACACTTTTCCCGTTTGAAGCAGCGCTTTTCGGTTGGACTCGCGAAGCACGGTGCCCCCGCCTGTGGCAATCACCAGATTTTTTTTAATGGAAAGATCGGAAAGAATTCTGGATTCCACATCGCGGAAATACGACTCGCCTTCTTTATCAAAAATCTCGTTGATGCCGCGCCGCTCCCGCTCGGTAATCAGCGCGTCCAAATCCACAGCCTTGCTTCCAAGAAGCGCCGCCAGCGCCCTGGCCGTCTCCGTTTTTCCCGAACCCATCATGCCGACCAGATAGATGTTTTTCATAATAAGAGAGAGTACGGAGGAGAGAGGAAAGAGGAGAGAGGAAAGAAAAAATGCAAAACTAATTTGGTTTTTCTCCCTCCTCCCTCCTCCCTCCTCTATTTAATTTGCTTTAAATATCCCTCATAATTCCGCCGGAGCTCCGTCATTGAATCGCCGCCGAACTTTTCGAGAAAGGCGTTGGCCACTTCATAGGCCACAACGGCTTCGCCAATAACGGAGGCCGCGGGAACGGCGCAAATATCGGAACGCTCAAAACTGGCTTTCTCCGGCTGCTTGGTTTTCATGTTTACGGATTGCAGCGCTTTGCGCAGCGTTGAAATGGGCTTCATCGTGGCCCGCACCACAATCTCAGAGCCGGTAGTCATGCCTCCCTCAAACCCGCCCGAGCGGTTGGTTTTCCGGTAATATCCCTTCCCTGCCTCATAAAAAATCTCGTCATGACTTTGAGAACCGCTCAGGCGGCCTAACTCTTCAGCCAATCCGAATCCCACTTCTTTGATAGCCTGAATACTGATAAGCGCGCGGGCAATCCGCGCATCTAACTTTTGATGATAGGTGACATGCGAGCCCAGCCCAATCGGCACCCCTTGCACACGGATTTCAAAGCGCCCGCCTAGGGTATCGCCTTCTTCTGCGGCCTGGTCAATACGCGCAATCATTTTTCGCTCGGCGGCAGGCGAAACGCAATTCAACCGGGAATCTTTCTTTTTGTTCTCAATGCCGGAAAATTCCAAATCGCGCTCTTCAATTCGGATGCCGCCCAATTCAATAACATGAGAAATAATATGTATGCCGAAAGCGCCGAGCAATTGACGCACAAGCGCCCCAATCGCAACGCGAAGCAAAGTCTCACGCGCACTGGCTCGTTCTAGTATAGCGCGGATGCCCTGATGATATTTCAACGAACCGTTTAAATCGGCATGGCCGGGCCGGGGCCGCTCCAGCTCGGGCATAGAATCTAATTTGAAATCTTTATTGATGGAGACAAACCCAATCGGCGCGCCGGTGGTTTTCCCCTTATAAATGCCGGAGGTCAGTTCCGCTTGATCCGTTTCAATTTTCATACGGGCGCCGCGGCCATAGCCTTGCTGGCGCCTCCGGAGTTCATGCGCAATAATTTTGGAATCGATTTCTAGTCCGCTGGGCATCCCCTCCAGAATCGCCAATAAATATTTTCCGTGTGACTCCCCGCAGGTCATGTAATTGAGCATACAAACTCCTTAAGACAGTTGGTAGTGAGTAGTGGGTAGATGGTAGTGGGTAGTAAAAAAGCCTCTTAAAATTGTCTTCAGCTTTTTCTACCCACTACCCACTACCGTCTACCCATTACCATCTACCCACTGCTTCCGCTAATGATAACTCCCAGTAACCAATCACCAAAGAAAAGGCTGAATACTGCAGCCATTGCGATAAAAGGGCCGTACGGCAAAATTTCAGACTTTTTGACCCACTTTTGAAAGAGGCCGAAGGGCATGGCAAAAAACGGCGCCAGAAAATACGTCATCACGGCACCCTGAACGCCCAAAAACGCGCCCGCCATCGCCATCAACTTAATGTCTCCGCCTCCCATGCTTTCGCGCTTGAATATCTTGTCGCCCAGCCAGGCCGTAACCCACATCAAGCCGCCGCCCGTCATCATGCCGAGCACGGATTCGCCCAAGCCGGATTTGTTGGCAACCTCGTTGAAAATTTCAGGGAACACAAAAGCGAAGAGCCAACCTGCAAAAATTCCGCTAACAGTAATTTCATCGGGGATTTCCATTTTTTTGAAATCTATGAGCGTCACAATCAGCAAGCTCGTGATGAAATAGAATCCCCAAATCAGTTCAATCGTCAAACCGGCGTAAATGAATAAAAATGAAAAAATCAAACCCGAAACTAATTCCACCCAGAAATACCGCTGCGGAATTTTCGCGCCGCACGCCCGGCACTTGGCCTTGAGCAAAATATAGCTCACGAGCGGAATATTGTCATAGGCATGAATCGGCGTCCTGCAGGCCGGGCAAAACGAGCGCGGCTTCACCAGCGAAATCTGCTCGCCCAATCGAAAAATGCAGACATTCGCAAAACTTCCCACACAAACTCCAAGAATGAAGAAAAGCGAAGCAAACAGAATCCGGTGGGCTTCACCTAAATCAAATAAATAATCCAACATCGCGTCCATGAAATACCTTATTTGGAATTATGAAACAGCAGGGCTTTTCTCATCACATCCACCGGCGCTTTGCGGCCTGTCCATAATTCGAAAGCCTTGGCTCCTTGATACAGCAACATACCCAGGCCATTCGCCGTTTTCCAGCCGGCCGCCTTGGCCAAGCGCAAAAATTCCGTTTGAGGCGGATTATAAATTAAATCGACGGCAAAGCGCTTTCCCTGAACTTTGGGAAAATCTTTCTTGGCAACGATCGAAGTATCCGAAACCTTGAGTCCTACGGAAGTCGTATGTACAACCAAATCCGCTTGAAGCAATTCTTCGCGAACTTTCCTTCCCGTCAGCGGGGCAAAGTCGATCGGAACTTTCGGAAATCGATTTTTAAAATCAAGCGCCAAACCCCGCGCCTTGGAAGGTGTGCGGTTTAAAATACAAATTTGTCTCACCCCGTCGCGAAGAAGCGCCGTCATACAGGCACGCGCAGCGCCGCCGGCGCCCAAAATGAGTACTTTTTTTCTGTTTGATTTCCAACGAAATTCTTCGCGCAAGAGCCGGAGAAAACCGTAGGCATCGGTATTTTCGCCCAAAAAACGGCCGCGTCGTACCCGCACAGTATTCACCGCGCCAATCAAGCGCGCTTCGGGACTCACTGAATCCAGATAAGGAATAATAACTTGTTTATACGGGATGGTGACATTAAAACCATCCAAGAGAATTTGCGCGCGATGTATCATCAACTTTTTGAAATACTTTGGCGCCAGTTCCAGTGCCGCATAAAAATGGGGCAAGCCCAAATGCTCGAAAGCCGCCTGATGCATGCGTGGAGACAG
>JACQQR010000044.1 GCA_016206875.1 Candidatus Omnitrophota bacterium | reverse complement strand
TTATTGTAGGTTCCGGGATGAATGCAATCGACAGGACATACCGTCGCACAGGTTGCATACCGTTCGCCCAGGCATTTTTTCGTGATTACATACGGCATATGTTCCTCCTCTTTAGTAATAGTTCCAGCGTTGCCAGTGACAGTCACTAAAGTGACAGTCACTTTCCCCTGCAGCGTTGCCAGTGACTGTCACTTTAGTGACTGTCACTTTCCCCTAACTTTTCCCTACCCCAGCACTAGTGACAGTCACCAGAGGTGACAGTCACTAAGTTCTGTTGATTTTCTATCTCATAACTCCCTCAGTTATCGACAGTTACAAGCCATGCTTTATCCCTACTTTAAAATCAACAGAATTCATGCCAACTGTGCACGATATTTGCTAAAATTCCCTTCATAATTTCTTATTTTCACCGAAATATAGAGAGTTAACTATGATACAATTCTTCCGGGTGAGACGTCAAAATATAAGCATTTTATGACGTTTTAGCCGATTTAATGGTGAAAAAGGGGTTTATTTATGGCTCAAACAGCAATGCAGACATCTCATGGACTAGAGAAGATTCATTTAGAAGAAGTGGTGATTCGCATTGCCGGAAACTCGCAAGACGGCATTCAATCCGTGGGCGATATGCTTTCCAGGCTTTCCGGACGCAGCAAACGGGGCGTAATTACCTTTCAAACCTTTCCATCTACCATTTCCGGCGGTCCCAGCATCTTCCAACTTCGCGTAGGCGGCCACAGACTTAAATCCGTAGGCGATGAAGCCGATGTGCTCGTGGCTTTCTATCAGCATTCTTACCGGGATCATATTAAGGCCCTGCGCAAAGGCGGGCTGCTGATTTATGATGCCGACCACGTTACGCCCGACCCGGACGAAAAGCGTTTTCATCATGTGGGCGTGCCCATGACCAGCCTAACCATTGAGGCCATTGGCGGCACAGCCAAAGATAAAGGGAAAAATTTATTTCTGATGGGGCTTTTAGCCAAATTGTTTGACTTGGAAAGCGACAAGCTTGAAGAGCAAATCAAAGAGCGATTTGACGCCAAAGGGCCGAAGGTTCTGGCGCCGGCGCTTAATGCTTATCATGCCGGCTATGCCTATGATATCTCCAAAATCGGCGAACTCTTCCAAATCGAAAAAGATCCGATCGGCCGCGCGCACCCGCAAGTGTGTATGGACGGAAATCAGGCGCTGGCTTATGGAGCGATTGCCGCAGGCATCCGCTTCGGGGCCGGTTACCCGATCACTCCCTGGTCCAGTGTGATGGAAATTTTACGCCGCGAGCTTCCGAAATTCGGCGGAACCTTTTTGCAGGCAGAAGATGAGATCGCCTCCATCGCCATGGCCGTAGGCGCTGCTTATGGCGGAACGCTTGCCATGACCGGAAGCTCAGGCCCGGGGCTTTCGCTTAAGAGCGAAATCATTTCTTATGCCGTGATGGCTGAAGTTCCTATTTTGGTGGTCGACGTGATGCGTGGCGGGCCTTCAACCGGCCTTCCCACCAACGTAGAACAAAGCGACTTAAACTTGGCGCTGTACGCGGGACACGGCGATACGCCGCGCATTGTGATCGCACCGTTTTCCGTACGCGATGTGTTTCATTCCGTAGTGGAAGCCGTTCAGCTGATGCAAGAGTACAACTGCCCCGCCATTTTCTTGTCGGACTATTCGCTGGCTACGCGTGTTGAAACTTGGCCGGAACCTAATTTAAAAGAATCTTTCCACATCTATAAGCCGGATATGAGCCCCAAAGGCCCGAACTTTTTGCCTTACAAAGACACACCGAGCGGAATTTCTGAGCGCATTATTCCCGGCGTTCTCATGCTCGACGGCAATTATCCAACCATTTCCGGTTTGGAACATAACGAAGCCGGGCATCCGGACGGTTCGTCGGTCATGCACATGAAGATGACGGCCAAGCGCCGGCGTAAACTCCAAACGCTTCGTGAAAAACTGCCTCCCGTTTCTGTCTACGGGCCAGAAACCGGCGAAGTGCTTTTGATCGGCTGGGGTTCTACCAAAGGGCCGATTGAAGAATCGGTGGATCAGCTGCGCAAAGAAGGCATGGACATTTCTTCGCTGCACGTGAAATATTTATCGCCGTTACAGCGCGGCATCGACAAAGTCATGGATCGTTTTAAGCACGTGTTTGTAGTCGAGATGAACGATTCAGGTATTTATGGCTACGGCCAATTAGCTTCGCTGTTGCGTGCCGTCTACGCCAACGCAAAAATCAAAGGGATCAACAAAACCGACGGGCTTCCGTTTAAGGTGCGCGAAATCGTAAGCGCGGTAAAATCCAAAGTGATGCAAACCGTGCACCCATCGGTGTAGCTGTCATTCTGGTTTTTTGTCATTCCCGCCCCGGCTCGGAGGCCGGGGTAATCTCCAGCGGGAATGACAAGAATGCCATAAGTGTGGCGCAAAAGAGGATGAACCATGAGTAACGAGTTATCCGTATTAGGACAAATTCCAGAGGATATTTTAAAAGCCACCAGGAAAAATCTGCCTTCGGATCATCCCACCTGGTGCCCGGGCTGCGGTGACTTCAGCGTGCTGAATGCCTATTTCAAATTGAATGAACGACGTGGCATGATGAAGCAAAATATCACCACCATTTCCGGCATTGGCTGCTCCAGCCGTTTTCCATATTTCGTCAACGCGCACGGCGCGCATTTCGTGCATGGCCGCGCGCTTTCTTTCGCCACCGGACTTTCGATTTCACGCCCGGACCTGCATGTGTTCGTGTTTATCGGTGACGGCGACGCCTTTTCTATCGGAGGAAATCACTTAACGCACACCGCCCGAAAAAATGTGAAAATGACCTGCGTCATTATGGATAATCACGTGTATGGCCTTACCAAAAAGCAAACTTCGCCTACTTCACCGCTTGGATTCAAAAGTAAAACCGATCCTTGGGGCGCGGAAGACATGCCGATTCATCCGATTAAACAATTGGTTTCGGCCGGCGCCACCTTTGTGGCGCGCACCCACGCGGCGATGCCCGAGCATTTGCTTCAAATGATGGAGCGGGCGATGGACCACAACGGCTTTTCTGTGGTGGAAGTGCTTTCTGAGTGCACCGAGTTTAACCGGGGTTCTTTCGATACGGCGTTAGCGCGCAAAGGCGGGCAATTCCGGATTCTTGAAGAGAAAAAAAATGACGGCACCCCCGAAGATGGGAAGCGTCATGATGTCACCGATGAGATTTCTGCTTTACGGCTGGCTAACGAGCCCTGGCCGGGCTGCTTTGGCGTGTTTTATCAAATCCAGCGTCCCACAAAAAATGAAAACGAAGCCAAACATGCAGAAAACGCCATGAACAAAGGCGTCGCCGCTTCCGAAATAGACCGTCTCCAGGAAATGTTTAACGTGATGAAATAATCCCCTCTAACCAAGAGGAGGGGACTATCGTTGTAATTGTTTAGCGTTCTCGAGTAAGCAAAGGCTATTGTCTCCTCCACGCGGCCCCTCTCCCTTTTAAGGGAGAGGGGAAGGGGTGAGGGTTTTCATTGCGCAGCTTTTCTTACCACCCACCCTCACCCTTAATCCCTCTCCCTCTCACGAGGGAGAGGGGCCGCATTTAAAAGTAACCTCAATTTTCACTGCCTTTTTTGGTACGCACCCGTTGCTTTTGATCGGGTTGACAATATGCTCATTTAAATGTACTCTTTCTATAGAAAGTGAGGTGACGTTATGTTGATTCCTCCGATTATGCCTGTAACCAAGGTGCGCCGGAATTTGCTGGAGCTTGTGAAAAACGCAAAAAATATGGGTCAAGAAATTATTGTGACTACTGACGGTGAACCCGCCGCAATTATCATTGGATATAAAGAATGGGAATCGCTGATGGAAACATTGGACGTGATGAGCGATCCCAACTTGATGAGGCAAATTCGCGAAAGCGCTGAATATTTCAAGCGTGGCGGCAAGGGAATTCCTATGGAAGAAATTGATTGGGGCGAAGAATGATCTATCGAATAGCTATGTCTTCGACTGCAACGATGTCGTTAAACGCTTTTGCTCCGATGGTACGCCGGGAAATGCGCGATGCTTTTGATAAATTGTCTAAAAATCCGCAGGCCGGCGAGAAATTGAAGCTTCATTTAACTGCTTATCATAAATATAAAGTGCGGCATTACCGGATCATTTACGAGATACTTTATGATGATAGAATCCTTCGTATTCACGCTGTCGGGGATAGAAAGGTAATTTATGATGAATTTAATCCAGAGGGTAATTAGTGCAAGCGCATTTGCGTTAACAATTTTGAGGTTTTTTCTTGACCCGGGCGCTTGCGCGCTGGTATACTCCACGCCTTTTTAACCGCTTGTTTTCCTCGCCGACTACAGGCCAGTTTTTTCGAATTCAACTCTTTTAGAAGTTAGGAGTTCAGGAATGCCGGACGAAAAAAAAGTGTCAACAACTGCCGCACAAAAGAGTTCCCGCAAGACCGTTCGTGTCCGTTTGTCTCCAATCCGGGGCAATATGGAGCCGGCAAAATGGTTTTTGGTGGACGCCAAAAATGAAGTATTAGGCCGCCTGGCCACTCGCATCGCCCGCATTTTGATGGGCAAAAATAAGCGCACCTACGTTCCCTATTGGGAAAGCGGCGATTATGTGATTGTGATCAACGCGAGTGAAATCCGTGTTACGGGCAAAAAATCTTCGCAAAAAATGTATGATCATTACAGCGGGTATCCCGGCGGAAGGCGTGAATACAGCTTTGAAAAGTTAATCGCAAAAGATCCGCGTGAAGTCGTGCGGCGCGCCGTTGTAGGCATGATTCCCAAAAACCGCTTGGGAGACAGAATGATGACCCATCTTTTAATTTATCCCGGAGCCGAGCACCGCCACAACGCTCAGAATCCTACACCGGTAGTAGAAGGGAAAAAATAATGCCAGAAGAAACGATTGAAAATAAAGAAACAAAAGAAACCACAGAAACCACAGAAACCAAAGAACGAACAAATTCCCCTTCCAACTATTTTTACGCTACGGGAAGAAGAAAGTCAGCGGTAGCCCGGGTATGGCTGATTCCCGGAGGAAATACTTTTGATATCAACGGTAAGACCCTTGAGCAGTATTTTGAAACGGAAATCCTGCGTTTGTTGGTGCGTCAATCTTTGGAAACGGGGAAGGCCATGGGCCGTTTTAAAGTGGTTGCCAAGCTCTCGGGCGGCGGAGTAGCCGGCCAAGCCGGAGCGTTGCGCTTGGGCATTGCCCGCGCTTTAGTCAAATCGGATGAGGCGCTGAAAGCTTCTTTGCGCAAAGGCGGATTTTTAACGCGCGATCCAAGGGAAAAAGAGCGGAAAAAATTCGGCCGCAAAGGTGCCCGCAGACGCTTCCAGTACGTGAAACGGTAAACCATTTCTGTCATTCCCGCCTGCCTGCCGGTAGGCAAGGCTTTTCCGCCCCGGCGGACCAGCCGAGGCTGGCGCGGAATGACAAGCTCTATGTCTAGATTTCTTGTAGTCTCCTTCCTGATATTGCTTGTTTTCCTCCTAACCGGTTGCGCAGAATTCCTTGAAGATTATTCCTACAGCACCGGAGCGGATACGTACACAAAAGATGCCAGCGCTTCGGGAACGCGCGATCCTTTCAAAGATTACGGAACCTTCGGGCCTGCGAACACTTCTGATGCATACTAATTGTAACGGGCAATGACGAACGGAGAAAACATGAAAAAATTTTTAATTACTGTTATTGTCGCGGCGGCTCTGCTTTCCATTCTTTCTTTTGCGGTTCTTCCTCTTTTTGTCGCCCGTCCCGATGTTCAAAATTATTTAAAAACGCTGATTCATAAAAAAGCAGGCGACCGGGTTGTTATCGACAAAGTAGGGCTCGGGTTTTTCCCCTCCGTGTTTATTCAGGTAAAAGGGGTAAAGGTGTACGCCCAAAGCGAGGCAAGAGGGGAGAGGCCGCTGTTTGAAGCCGGCAAAGTCAATCTTCATTTAAGAATCCTCCCGCTCCTTTTTAAAAAATTTGAGGCAGGGCGTTTGATTGTAGATGAAGGCGTATTGCATTGGCAAACGCCCGAACCAGAGTCAAAAAAGCCGAGATCGTCTTCGCTCAAAAGTATTTCTGTCACCGGTATCAAGGCGACGGCGCGCAATTTGGGGCTCAATCAATTGTCGCATTTTCGCGTGCAAGGCGAGCTTTTCGGCAATCCATCGAGCGTGCTCCGGCTGGACGGAGATGCCCGTGTGATCCTGGCAGATGGCAAGCCGCGACTGACAGAACTCACCGCGCATTTTGATATTCAGAATCTGCTCAGTGAGCATTTGGAAAAGGCGGGGTTGATTGAAGAAGAGCATCCGCTGGATCAGGGAGAAGCGGATTTGGCCGGAAACATTCGGTTGGCGCCCGAGGGCCGGGTGATTGATGGAGATACGAAATTGGTTTTATCTAAAATTTTGTTTCGGGAGCCGGAAAAAAATCGTGAAGCTTCTTTCCATATTCCGGTGGATGTGGCTGTGGCCACGGACTTTCAGTGGAATCCCCAAACCCGCGTGTTGAAATTTGAGGAATCCGGAATTGATTTTCCGGGCATGGATGCCAGCGTGTCGGGTTCCGTCCGTTTGTTAGAAAAGCCCGAACTCGATATTTCTCTCAGGCTTCGTGACATAGATTTTGATACGTTAAACAAAAATTTTCCGCAGGTTTTAAGTTCGCCCCGTTTACAAGGGATTCATTTTTCAGGCCACAGTACCGGCTCACTGATACTCAAAGGAATTCCGTCCCAATTGCTTCTTGATGCCCGCATGGACGGTACCGGAGCTTCGGTGACCTTTCCTGAGATCATTCAAAAACCGGAGGGCCGTGAGTTCGCAATAACTTTTCAATGCAATCTGACGGACAATACCAAAGTTTCTCACGGAGAATTGAACGGCCGTTTGGGCGGCATGGCGATCAAAGGGAGCGTAGAAAATCTGGATCTGACCACATGGGATGGAGACGCCAATTTTATCACTAACAAATTTCCCCTGGCCGAATGGAATGGGATGATCCCGGCTCTCGGCTCTAATCAAATATCAGGCGGGGGGAAAATCGTATGCAATATAGCCGGCAGGTGGAACGAGCCGCGAAGTTTACAAGGCAACGCACACATTACTTTGGATTCGATTACGCTTCATCAAGGGGGCCGTGTACTTATTACCGGAATTTCAAGCGCGATTGACGTGGACCGTAAAGAAGCTTTGGTGGCGGTGATGGGGCAGGCCGCCGTGGGTGCCGGAACCGTTTCGCTTCAAGCGACTCTTGCGCCGGAGATGAGCGAGCCGGAGTGGAACGCGCATCTTGAAACACGAAAAGTTCCCATCGAGACGCTGACTCGCAAGCCGTTTCTCACCGGAAATCTAGATTCTACGGCTGATTATGCCGGGCGCTTAGGCAGCCAAGAAATTCTAGAAAACTCGCTCGTGGGAAAAGGCGTTTATCAGCTGACCGGTGGGGAGATTCAAGGGTTCAGTTTGGCGGGCGTTTTACAGGCCATTCCGGGTATTTTTTCTCACGGCAACTTGGGGCGCGATTCCGGTTCCACACGATTCGATTCTTTGCATGGAAATTTTCTCGTTCAAAACAGAACTTGGCAATTTCCGTCCATTCAATTTCAATCGGATATTGCTAACGCTCAGGCCGAGGGGGCTTGTGATTTCGATCACCGCATCAATTTCCGCGGGGTGATGGAACTGGCGCCCGGCATAGGAGGCTTTCTATCGGAAGCCGTTGCTTCGGGGGCGCCGCTACGTTTTCCATTTCAAATCGGCGGAACGTTTGAGCATCCGCAATTTAACATTACAGAAACTATTTTAGGATCGAATGTGGTAACGGGTGTGCTGGATAAAGCCTTTGGCATCAAACGCCAGCCCACAGGCCCTTCTACAACGACCACCGGCGGAGCCGCTGCTACGGGCAGTAAAGGGGAGGAAGCCGTGAAAACCGCGGCGCAATTGCTCTCTTCGCTACTCAATCAGTAAAGTCCCCTCTTGCCAGGGGGGGGGGGAGTTATGTGGGAACTTTTTTGAGTTCGAAAAGCCCTACCAATTCCCGCGCAGCAGCCTCTTCGGCTTCTTTTTTGGTGCGCCCCCGGCCTTGGCCTTCGCCGATATTCCGGAGACTTGCGGTGCACAGGAATCCTCCGTCACTCCAAACCGATTGATATTGCGGCAGGATTTTCAAATGTTTTTGCGCCAGCTCTTGCAGTGTGGTTTTTGGGCTCACGCCGATTTCGTGCAAACGTTTTGGACTGAGATAATATTTGAACTGTTTCTTGAGAAAGCGCTGGGTAACGGCTAATCCCCGGTCAAAATAAATCGCGGCAATAACCGCCTCAAAGGTGTCGGCCATGATTTTGGCGCGCTCCGGATCCGGATGGGTTTTTTCACTTTTTCCAAGGAGCATAAACCGTTTGAGCTTCAATTTTTTAGCCAGCATGGAAAGAATTTTGCGTGAGACCAAAATGGATTTAAGCTTGGAAAGCACGCCTTCATCGCCTTCCCTGTATTTTTCGTAGAGAATTTCACTGATAGTAAAATTCAAAATGGAATCGCCGAAAAACTCCATGCGTTCAAAGCAAAGAAGGTTGTGCAGGCGCATTTCATTCCGGTACGAAGGATGGGTGAGCGCCGCTACGGCGAACCGGCGGTTGCGAATCTTGAGTCCTAACGTGCGCTCGAGCTTTTTCCAATTCACGTGTTTCTTCAGTACTCGAATCATAAGACGAGGAATATAGCACAAGAAACTCTTGCCGTCATTTGACTTTCCGTGTTTGAGTCCTTACAATTCTATTCTTTTCCCACAATGCCCCATGTTGTTTAAAGGAAACCATGATCCAGGTCTCAGTGGTCGGCGCCTCGGGTTATACCGGCGTTGAACTGATTAAAATTTTATTGAAGCATCCGCAGGTGAACATTGCGTCTTTGACCACGCGGAGCCAAGAGCCGGTCTCTCTGGAGAAACTGGTTCCGTCCCTGCCCAAGCACTCAGGGCTTCGCCTGGAAACCTTTAGCCTGAGGAAAGTGGCTTCGAATTCGGATGTTATTTTTTTAGCTTTGCCGCATACGCAGGCCATGGATTTGGCCCACGATTTTTACCGAGCCGGAAAAATTGTTATTGACCTTTCCGCCGATTTCCGCATTCAGCGGCATAAATTGTACGAAGTTTGGTATGGTCATAAGCATACGAGAAAAGAGTTGTTGGAAGATGCCGTGTATGGTTTGCCGGAAGCCTACCGGGAGCAAATTAAAAAAGCGCAGCTCGTCGCTAATCCCGGATGTTATGCCACCAGTTTGCTTTTGGCGCTACAACCCGCGCTTGAACAAAAATTAATTGAAATCGATTCGATTGTGGCCGACTCAAAATCAGGGGTAAGCGGGGCGGGCCGCAAACTATCCGACGCCACGCATTTTTGCAATGTGGACGAAAATTTTTCGGCCTATAAAGTAAACCAGCATCAGCATATTCCTGAAGTAGAAGCGAATCTCGAAAAATTTGCCGGTAAACCGGTGCCGCTCACTTTCGTGCCTCATTTGCTGCCTTTGGAAAGAGGCATTCTCTCTACACTATATGTGAATAAGAAAAAGGGGGTAACAGCCGGACGAGTGCGGCAGGCATATCTGGAGGCTTTCCAAAATGAGCCTTTTGTCCGGGTGCGGCCGGAAGGTGAATTTCCCGCCATAAAAGACGTGGCGTATACCAATTTTTGCGATCTGGGCATTTGGACGTCCGACCGATCTAATTGGGTGATTATTATTAGTGTCATTGATAATCTCCTAAAAGGCGCGAGCGGTCAGGCGGTTCAAAATATGAATATACGATGCGGATTTGACGAGACGGAAGGGCTGCTATGAAATTATTCCACTGGATGAGAAAAGGAAGCGTGACTGTGCCCAAGGGCTTTTTGGCTACGGGCATGTACTGCGGAATTAAAAAAAGCGGTAAAACCGATTCCTGTTTGATTTATTCTGAAGCGCCGTGCGTAGCTGCCGCCACATTTACCGTAAACCGGGCTAAGGCCTGGCCCGTGCTTTTTTCGATGAACACCATTCAAAACCCCGTACACCGGGCGATTTTGGCCAATAGCGGCAATGCCAATTGTTTCAACGGGCCGAAAGGCCGCGAAGCCGTGGAAGAATCTGTAGACACGCTGCATCATGCACTAGACATTTCGCGAAGAAAAATTTTGGTTGCCTCTACCGGGGTGATTGGCCGGCCGTTTCCTACTGATAAGTTTAAAAAAGGAATTCCGGAAATGGTGCGCATGCTTTCTAAATCCGGAGATTCTCTTGCGGCCGAAGGAATTTTGACGACGGATACGGTGACCAAAGAATTGGCCGTGGAATTCCGGATCGGTCACAAATGGGTCCGGCTGGGAGGCATAGCCAAAGGCTCGGGGATGGCGCATCCGAATATGGCCACCATGCTTTGTTTTATGACCACTGATTTGGCTATTCAAAAAGGCTTGCTCGAGCGGGCCCTGCGTGAGGCGGTGCGGAGAACATTTAACAGGCTCTCTATCGATAATGACATGAGCACCAACGATACGGTGTTCGTATTGGCCAACGGGCTTGCCGCCAATCCGCCGATTGCCGAACGCGGCGAAGACTATGAAAAGTTTGTTTCAATTTTGACGGATTTTTGCGCGGAGATTTCACGAAAAATGGTGGAAGACGGCGAAGGAGTCACCAAAGTTTGCGAAATTTTTGTGGAAAAAGCGCGTAACGAAAAACAGGCGGAGCTCATTGCGCGGCAGGTGGCCAATTCTATGCTCGTTAAAACCATGTTTACCGGGGCCGACCCGAACTGGGGCCGTGTGATTGGCGCGGTTGGGGCTACGCTTGTGCCGGTGAATTGGAACACACTGGAGATTTATTTTGATCAGGTCCGTGTGTTTTCCGGAGGCAGAGGCCGGATGAGCGGATTGCAGCACATTCGAAAAATTTTGCGAAAAAAGTTTTTTACGCTGCGCATCGTGTTGCATCAGGGAGAATCCGCAATTTCATTTTTAACCTCGGATTTAACCAGCAAGTATGTAAGAATCAATTCTTCGTATACGTCATGAACCAATACGCTGTTCGGTAAGTTCATGCCTGGTTTGTCACCCCCGCGAAAGCGGGGGTCCAGTGACTTTAGCATTGTCTGAAAAATCAAGTCGCTGGATTCCCGCTTTCGCGGGAATGACAAAACCCCTAACGAATTTGTCGAACAGCGTACTAAGACTGGTGCGCCGGTGACTGGTGACGAGTGACTGGTGCCCTGGGGTTCCTATGGAACATCTCGTAGAAAAAGCAAATATTCTGATTGAAGCGCTTCCCTATATCAAAAAATTCCGGGGGCAGGAAATTTTGATTAAATACGGCGGGGCGGCTATGAACAATGAAGAAATCCGGCGCAATGTGCTGGAAGATTTAGTGTTCATGAATTATGTGGGTATCCGGCCCATTCTCATCCATGGCGGCGGCCCGGCGATTACAGAAAAACTTCGCGAAAAAGGCGTAGTGAGCCAATTTGTCAACGGCCTTCGTGTCACCGATAAAGTCACTGTGGATGTGGTTTCGGAAACTTTGGCGGAGCTGAATAAAAGCATTACCCATGACCTCAATCAATTGGGCGCCCGGGCTATCGGCCTTTCCGGGCATGGCAATGAAATTTTAAATGTGGTCAAGCACACGGCCAACGGCGATGTGGGTTATGTAGGCGACGTACGGTCTGTGAATGTCATGCCGGTCAAAGAGCTGACTGAATTTAGCATTATTCCCGTGGTATATCCGCTGGGCATCGATGAGAAGGGCGAAATGTATAACGTCAATGCAGACGAGGCCGCGGCAAAAATTGCCGTGGCCATGCAGGTAAAAAAAATTATGATTCTCACTAATGTGAAAGGCATTATGCGGGACGCCAAAGACGAGTCGAGTTTGATTTCATCGCTTCACGTGGATGAAGTCGAAGGGCTCATCAAAAATAAAGTGATTTCAGGAGGTATGATTCCCAAAGTCAACGCCGCCATCACAGCTCTTCGCGGAGGCGTCCGGAAGGCGCATATCATTGACGGCCGTATCAAGCATTCTCTGCTGTTGGAAATTTTTACCGACCAAGGTATCGGAACAGAGATTATATTGTAATGACAAGGTTATGAAAACTACAGACGTCCAGAAGTTATATGACCGGTATGTGCTTCCTACGTACTCTTATCTCCCCGTGTGTCTGGTGAAGGGAAAGGGCGCGAAGGTTTGGGACCTGGCCGGCAAAGAGTATCTGGATTTTTTTCCGGGCTGGGCGGTAAGCGGCTTGGGCCATTGCCATCCTAAAGTGGTTTCGGCGCTCAAAGAGCAGTCACGAAAAATTTTGCACATCTCAAACAATTTCCTGAACTTAACCCAGGCGCGCCTGGCCGAGCGTATTTCGAAAGAAAGTTTTCCGTCGCGCGTGTTTTTTTCCAACAGTGGTGCGGAGGCTGTTGAGGCAGCCATCAAATTTGCCCGGCGATCCGGCTCCGAATCGGGGCGGTATGAAATCATTACGATGGAAAATGCGTTTCACGGGAGAACGCTGGCGGCGCTTGCGGCAACCGGCCAGAAAAAGTACCTAGAAGGGTTTGACCCGATTCCGGAAGGTTTTCGCAAGGCCCGGATGAATGACTTAGACTCCGTGGTGAAACAAATTACGCCGAAAACCATTGCCATTTTGCTCGAGCCGATTCAAGGCGAAGGCGGCATTCATGTGGCCTCGGCCGAATTTTTAAAAGGGATCCGGGAAATTTGCACCGGGAAAAAAATGCTGCTGATTCTCGACGAAGTGCAGTCAGGCATGGGCCGCACGGGGAAAATGTTTGCTTTCCAGCATTACGGCATAGAGCCGGATCTGATGACACTGGCCAAATCGTTAGGCAGTGGCGTACCGATTGGCGCGCTCGTGGTGAGCAACAAAATAAACAATGTGCTTACGGCAGGCCTGCATGCCTCCACCTTTGGCGGCAACCCTCTTGTTGCGCGCGCATCGCTGGCCGTGTTTGAGGCGATCAAGAAAGAAAAACTTTTAAAAAATGCGCAAGACATGGGAGATTATTTAAGCGTTGCACTTGAAAAGCTTAGGCATAAATTTTCATTTGTGCGCGAAGTGCGCGGCCTGGGGCTTATGAAAGGTGTGGAGCTTGCCATTCCGGGAAAACCGATTGTGGATGAGTGCCGCTCCGGCGGGCTTTTGATCAATGTTACGCAAGAGCGCGTCTTGCGCATTATGCCTCCGCTTGCCGTAACACGAAAGCAAATCGAGAAGGCCATGGGAATTTTGGAGCAGGCGTTTCAAAAAATATGAATAAAAAAATCAAAAGAAACTTATTAAGCATACGGGATTTATCCGCAAAAGATATCGAACAGCTCATGCGTCTTTCTATTTCAATTAAGTCGCATCCGGCCGGCTACGCGCGAAGCCTGTCCGGAAAATCGCTGGGCCTTATTTTTGAGAAACCTTCCACGCGCACACGAATTTCTTTTCAAGTGGCTATGGAGCAAATGGGCGGCAGCGCGCAGTATTTGGGCCCGCAAGATATGAAACTGGGAACCCGCGAGGCTTTGCACGATGAGGCCCGCGTGCTTTCGCGATATTGGGATGGGATGGTGCTGCGCACTTTTCGCCATAAGACCATCGAAGATTTTGCATCCTATGCCACCCGGCCTGTCATTAACGGGTTAAGCGACCGCTCGCATCCTTGCCAGGTATTGGCGGATTTACTGACGATTCGAGAGCGTGTGCGTGTAAAAAAACCGGCATTGGCTTGGGTGGGAGACGGAAACAATGTGCTCAATTCGCTTCTTTATTTATTCGCAAAACTAGGCTATGCGCTTTATTTTTCTTGCCCCGGGAAATATCAGCCGGCTCAAGACGTGCTCGGTGAGGTGCGGGAAATTGCAAAAAAAACGAAGGCCGTAATTGAAACAAGCGCAACGCCCGAAGCGGCTGTGCGGCATGCGGATGTGGTATATACCGACGTATGGGTGAGTATGGGTGAAGAAGCGCTCCGGGAAAAAAAATTAAAAGAGTTTGAAGGATTCCAAATCAATCACAAACTGCTCGCACAGGCGCCGAAACAGCCTTATATTTTGCATTGCCTGCCGGCGCACCGGGGCGATGAAATCTCCGTTGAGGTGATGGAAGGTGAGCATTCGCTGGTGTTCGAACAGGCGGAGAACCGCCTGCATGCCGAGAAGGCAATTCTTTATTGGCTGTTAAAATAAGAGCGCCAGTATACTGGTTAGAAAGAGGGATAACATTGTATGAATAAAATCGTGCTGGCTTATTCGGGTGGGTTAGACACCTCATGCGCCGTGAAATGGCTCATTGATAAATATGGATACGAAGTGATTTGTTTTTGCGCGTTTATCGGCGAAGTAAGCGATAAGAAAATTCTCGCTCGTCGGGCCAAGGCCGCCGGCGCTTCCAAAATTTATATCGAAGATCTCAAAGAAGAATTCGCCCGAGATTTTATCATTCCTGCCCTGTGGGCTCATGCGCGCTATGAAGGAAAATATTTGATGGCTACCTCATTGGGCCGTCCGCTCATTGCCAAACACTTGGTGGACGTTGCGCACAAAGAAAAGGCCAAATACGTGGCTCATGGCTGCACGGGCAAAGGCAATGATCAGGTGCGCATCGAAGTAGGCATTCGAAGCCTGGATGCCTCGCTCAAAATTATCGCGCCTCTCCGTGAGTGGGAATTTGCCACGCGGGAAGAAGAAATTGAATATGCCCATAAGCATAATATCCCAATTTCTGTGACGCAAAAAAACGTGTATTCGCTGGACAAAAATATTTGGGGCATTGCTATTGAGGCGGGGATCCTGGAAGATCCGTGGGTGGAGCCTCCCGAGGATGCTTATGTGATGACGCGTCCTCCCAGCGAGGCCCCGGCGCGGCCCACGCACGTCACTATCGACTTTGAAAAAGGAGTTCCCGTGCGGCTGAACGGAAAAAAAATGGCGCTGGTTCCCATGATTGAGAAACTCAACGAGATTGCCGGCGAGTACGGCGTGGGCCGTGTCGACCAAATCGAAAATCGCGTGGTTGGCATCAAGAGCCGTGAAATTTATGAAGCCCCGGCAGGAACCGTGCTCATGGCCGCTCATGAAGAACTGGAGTCGATGATTTTCGACAGGGAATATTTGCATTATAAACGGTTGATCTCGGAGCGGTATGCCGAGCTTGTCTATTACGGTTTATGGTTTACCACACTTAAAGAAGCGCTGGATGCTTTCATCGCGCGCCATCAAGACCGGGTGACGGGTGCAATCCGATTGAAGCTGGACAAGGGGCATGTGATTCCTTCAGGGCGCAAATCTCCGAATGCGCTTTATTCCGAGTCGCTTGCCACGTATTCTACCGGCGATACGTTCGATAGAACCAAGGCCGAGGGGTTTATCAAATTGTGGGGGCTTCCTTATGAAAAAACTGTGGGGGGGAAGGTTTAAATCGGAATTGGCCGCGCAGGCGAAATGTTTTTCCTATTCGCTGGCCACCGATTTCGATCTATTTGAGGCGGATATCGAGCTTTCAAAAGCCTGGGCCCAAGCTCTGTCCGGAGCTCATATTCTTCGCGCCCAAGAGGCATCCAAATTAGTGAAAGGATTGGACGCTGTTCGCAAAAAATTTCAGAAATTTTTGGATCCGCACAAGAGAGGGGAAGCTTTCAACCGGTTGTGCTCCGCTTATGAAGACGTGCATTCACTGATTCAAGCCGAGCTTGAAAAGCTGGCAGGGCCTGTGGCCAAGAAACTTCACACGGGCCGGAGCCGCAATGATCAAGTGACCACGGCTACGCGGCTTTATTTAAAAAAGCAACTTCCCATTTTGTCCGAAAAAATCGCCGAGTTTCAAAAAGCGCTCGTTCGATTCGCCGAAAAAAATCAATCGGTGATGCTCCCCGGCTATACGCATCTTCAGCGGGCCCAAGTGATTTCGGCGGCTCAACCGTTCTTGGCTTATACGGAAATGCTCGAACGGGACAAAGAACGGCTCCGGGATGCCCTAAAACGGCTGGATGTGTTGCCGCTAGGAAGCGGCGCGATTGGGGGTTCGGCATATCCGGTGTCGCGGGCATTTCTGGCTAAAAAATTGGGTTTTTCCGGGATCATGGAAAACAGCATGGATGCTACTTCCAGCCGGGATTATGTCAGTGAAACGCTTTCATGTCTGGCCATCTTGATGACGCATGTTTCGCGGCTTTCAGAAGATATGATTTTGTGGAGCACTACGGAATTCGGTTTTCTTGAATTAGACGAAAAATACGCCACCGGCTCAAGCCTCATGCCGCAGAAAAAAAATCCGGATATGTTTGAACTGGCGCGGGGAAGAAGCGCTCGGGCCTTCGGTTATTTAATGGCGGTTTTAACCGCACAAAAAGGTTTGCCTTTGGCGTATAATCGGGATTTACAGGAAGATAAGGAAGCGCTTTTTGCTTCCATAAAAATGTGCGCTCTTACGCTCGATGTCATCCGGGAAAGCGTGGCCACGGCAAAAATGAATCAGGAAGTTTCGGCCCGGGCCTCGGCGGACTCATTTTTGTATGCCACGGATTTATTGGATTATTTAGTGGCGCTCGGAATGGCGTTTTCCGATGCGCACCGGGCAGCCGGAAACATTGTGCGGCTGGCCCTTGAATCCGAAGTCGGGCTTTCTCAATTACCCATCGAGAAAATCAAAAAAATAGCGCCCCAAGCGGGGCCGGCGATTTACGAAATATTTTCGCCGGAAGTTTCTACACAAAAAAAGAAAACCCAAGGCAGCGTTTCCCCGCAAAGCATCAGGGCGCAAATTGCCAAGTGGAATCGGAAGTTAGCGTAAGTATGTTTCTGTCATTCTGAGGACCGCCAGAGGCGGGCCGAAGAATCTTGGTTGTATATCCTAAAGAGAATGCGAAGCTTCACAAAAACGTTTAGGGACGTGCAATCCAGATGTTTCGCTGCGCTCAACATGACAAGTAAAGGGAATTTTTAGGAGAATTTCATGCATGATTTTTGTTACAAAGGCAAAGAGCTGTATTGCGAAGAAGTAGCCGTCAGAGACGTGGCCGGCAAAGTGCTCACACCTTTTTATCTGTATAGCCGCAAAACCTTGGTGGACCATTACACCAAATTGGCCAAGGCCTTCAAAAGCGTTAAGCCGCTCATCTGTTTTTCCATGAAGGCCAATTCAAATTTGGCCGTAGTGCGCGCGCTGGTGAAGGCCGGCGCGGGCTTGGATATTGTTTCTTTAGGAGAGCTATTCCGTGCCTTGGAAGCCGGGGCCGACGCGAAAAAAATTGTTTATGCCGGAGTGGGAAAAACGCGCAAAGAAATTCATGATGCCATCAAAACAGGTATTCTCTTGTTTAATGTGGAATCGGCCGGGGAGCTTGTGGTCATTAACGAAATTGCGGGCAAGCTTAAAAAGCACGTGCAGGTTTCATTGCGAGTCAATCCGGATGTAGAAGCCAAAACGCATTCGTACGTCACCACAGGGAAAAAAGAAAGCAAATTTGGCATTGAGCTTGACACTGCCGAGGCGATTTTTCTGGATAAGGCGCGTTATCCTCACATTGATTTGTGCGGCATTCACGTGCACATCGGCTCGCAAATTACTTTGGGAGAGCCGTTTGTTCAGGCATTCCGTAAGGTGCTGATTTTTCTGGCTCATTTGGAAAAACAAGGCGCAAAAATTAAATTTTTAAATTTAGGCGGCGGGCTGGGCATTATTTACTCGGATGAAAAACCCCAAACGGCCGATGAATTTGCCTCGCGCATTCTGCCGCTTCTCCAGGGCAAGAAATTTCAGGTAATTTTCGAGCCGGGCCGCTTCATTTGCGGCAATGCCGGCATTTTCGTCACCCAGGTGCTTTATACCAAAAAAAACCAGGCCAAAAGCTTTGTGGTGGTGGACGGGGCCATGAATGATCTGATTAGGCCCAGTTTGTATGGCGCGTATCATGAAGTTCTGTCAGTCACGAAAAATGAAAATTTAAAACGCATTCAAGCCGATGTGGTGGGGCCGGTGTGCGAAACGGGGGACTTTTTGGCCAAAGACAGGAATATCCCCGATTTTGGTTCAGGGGATTTAATCGCGCTTATGAGCGCCGGCGCTTACGGATTTACGATGTCGAGCAATTACAATTCGCGTCCGCGCGTGGCCGAAGTCATGGTATCGGGAAATAAGTTTGAGATTGTGCGCAAGCGTGAAACCCTCCCGGATTTAGTGCGCGGTGAGACGATCCCCAGTTTTTTAAAATAAGGAGTTTGTTTTGTTGTCATCCCGGGCTTGACCCGGGATCCAGGATAAAACAAACTTAGTTGTAGTTATCCTGGTTCCCGGCCTGCCTGCCGGTAGGCAAGGCTTTTCCGCCCCGGCGGACCAGCCGAGGCTGGCGCCTGCCTGCCGGTAGGCAAGGCCGGGATGACAGAAAACGTCCACACTATGAAACCCATTATTTTCTATAAAATGCAAGCTTCCGGCAATGATTTTGTGGTGATAGATAACCGCAAATATCTTATTTCTAATCCAAAAAAATTTGCCCAAAAAATATGTGCGCGTCAATTCGGCGTGGGCGCGGACGGATTGCTTTTGGTGGAGCCTTCGCGCACAGCTGATTTTAGAATGCGCATTATCAATTCCGACGGTTCCCAAGCCGACATGTGCGGCAATCGTTCGCGCTGCATCACGCTTTTTGCGCAGAAAATATTAGGCTTGAAAGCT